>JAFQJK010000087.1 GCA_017415005.1 Rikenellaceae bacterium | reverse complement strand
CACGCACAGGGCGCCGACCAGCCATCGCGCGTTTAGTCGCGTACCCAGAGCAGGTCGACACCCACCTTGGCCGGCCCGTCGCTCAGGCTCTCGATCGTTATGATGTTCTCACCGGGCTTGAAATCGACGGCGTCGGTGTTGAACGAGCGGTTCAGGCGACGGCCGGGCTCGTTCAGGTCGATCACCTCCTTGCCGCGCAGACGCACGGGCTGGTCGTTGATGTAAACCTTCACCTTGCCTCCGTTATCCATCAGGGCGAACGTGATCTGCATATCCTTATGGCCTGCCGAAGTATTAACAGCCATCGTCAGCTTGTCGCCTGCCTTGGCAGGCGTCCACACCATCAACTGGCCACCGGCCCACATCGGGTCGTGCTCGAAGCTGATCGGACCGCCGCCGCGCAACGTCTGCTCGGCCGACAGGAAGCGGTAATCGGTAGCCGCACCGGCCGAAACGGGAATCCATACGGGCATCTTCATCGGGCGCACCATGTCGGGAGTTATCGAATAGTGGTCGTCGATCATACCGTGTTCGCCATACAGGTAAATCATCCGGGCGTAAATAAAGTCGGGGATCAGACTGTGAGGCAACAATTCCAGATAGAATGCCAGCTTGTCATTGAACGGGATGTCGTCGATGATATGCCACCGGAAGTTGGTCACGAACCCCCGCGTGCAGGGACCGTCATCACGGGGCTGCCCGCAATAGGGATAGTAGAAGATATCCTCGATCGACCACGAGTAGTTGAAATAATCCTCGCTACCGGTACCGAAGAACGAAGGGAACTTGTCGCCGTCAACGAAGATCTTCTCGTCACCCTCGCCCCACCAGTTACCGCCGGCAGTCGGGATGTTGCACGGATTCATCAGATAGCAGGCTGCACCTACGACACGCCCCTCGCCCATGGCCAACAGATAGGGCACATCACGCGTCTCGCTGCCGGCATTGATACCGTGGTCGATGCGCCAGCGGGCCCGCATATACATCGAACGGCCGTCCTCCCAGGCATAGTCCTTGGCCGAAACGTCAGCCTTGACCGTTACCGGCACCTGCGACATGTTCTCGATCTGGATTACCGCGCTCTGCTTGAACGGCATCACGAAACGGCACGTCATCGTACCGTCCTGCGCCACCGACAGCGGCAGCGACACGAACGGGTTGACACCCGGTGCCGCACCGAAGAAATCGCCGATCGGCGCCTCGATCTGCGGAGCCGACGCGCCGTCGAAGAAGACGCGCAGGATAGTCTGGCGCATCGTCACCTCGGGCAGCGGCGCTTGAAGTTTGATCTTCAGGTTGTCGATCGCCTTACTGCCTTCGATCCGGATCAGCTCCTGGCGTACACCCACCGGAACAGTCGCGGTCACGTGCTCGGTCCGACCGGCAGGCTTCATCTGCCCGTCCGGGTCTTTCATGACCGCCAACACACGATCAAGCTGCGAGCGATAGGTCACGATGTCGGAAGGCTGGAACGTCTTCACCTTAGCGCCTTTATCATACAGACGAAGGCCGACATGGTAGAAATGGGTCGTATTGAGCTTACCGATCCACTCGATCCGGCACCGCTTGGCAAAGGGAACCGGGAAATAGAGCGCGTCGAACTGACGGAGCGTCCCCCGGTAATCCTCACCCTTGATTGTATTGCTCAGCTCGGCCGGCAGGTTCCACAGGAACTCGCGCGCATTACCGCTGTACACTTGCTTACCGTCGAGGTACATGCGGATATCGCCATCGATCGTGGCCGTCCACAGGCGCACAATGGCGCCAGGCCCTTCGACATCGCAGATCAGGTACTCGCCCACTCCATCCTCGCCGGGCTCCTTGATAACCGCCTCAAATGCCGGGATCGGCTCTCCGCCGAAACCGTCGACATTGTTGAACCAGCCCGGGTTGTCAGGCGACGTGCTGCGCCGGTCGTACGACGAGAACTGCACCGACTTATACGGATGCGGGTCTTTGAACGTCAATCGGGTCATATCGACCATCTCGTCGATAAGCGTTCCGGTCGTGATCGCATCAGACTGCGCCGAAGCGGTACCGACCGACACGCTGCAACAGAGCGCCGATAACATAAGTAGTGGAATACGTTTCATGGTACACATATTGTTTTAGGTTAATCCAGACGAAAATAATCAATTTCTGCGGGAACCCCAACCATCGGCCGACAAATAGCCGCCTGGCAGCAAAAAACGGGTCGGAAGTACCATAGCCCCGGGTGGTACCTGTCATGGGGACCATATTGGATGGTATCGTGCCCGGGTGATCGCGGCATGATCAGCACCGCCCTTGTCCCGGTTATCGGCGGTATCCGCGTCCGCAGGCGGGCCGCTGGCAACATCGAGCCCTTACTCTCCGGCAAACACCCAGACGCGCTCATTCATCATCCGGCAGAATGCCTCCAACTCGTCCGGAGTGGCCTGGCGGCCAAACGAAAGCAGGTTGAGCGGGTGCCAGTGCCGGTTGCAACTGTATGACGGGTGCAAATAGGAATAATCGTTCATGACAAACCCCAGTCGTTCGTAAAAACGGAGCCTGCGCTGCGACATCCCGTCGACGGGAGGCTCTATCTCAAGCATAATCAGATCGTCACCGGCGTCATCGATCAGTTGCTGCAATACGACCGAGCCGTAATTCTTACCACGCAGCGACGGGTCTATGGCCAGATGCTCGACATACAGCAGGCCCGGCCAGCGCCAGTAAAACAGGATGCCGACAAACACATCGGCGTCGAACACGACCAGGCACCGAAAGTGCGGATCGCCCATCGCCTCTACATGAGAGGCGAGGTCACGCCGTTCGTACGGAGGAAAACTGGCTTCGTACAGTTCCCATGCCCTCTCCCAATAAGGCCCGTCGGGCCCTCCCAGATCAATCAGTTGCATAACTTTTCAAGTTAGTATAATACGACAAAGATAACAGAACAGACCGGTTTGCCAAACCCGCATCTCCGTGATCCGCCGATATTGGCCCCAATGATTCCGTATCATTTGCAGCGGTACAATTTTTTTTGTACATTTATTGGTAATTTACATCGGAGGAATCATGAAACCAATCCTATTATGCGGTTTACTACTCACGCTGGTCGCCTGTTCGGGGGCCGGTGCGGATGACGGCGGCGATAACGGCATTCCGCCGGCCCCCCCGGCCAAAGAATACAGGAATCCGGTCTGTCGGATCAGTCTGCCGGATCCGACCGTTATCAGGGCCGGCGACTATTTCTATCTTTACGCCACCGAAGACACTCGCAACACCCCGATCTATCGGTCGGCCGATTTGGTTTATTGGAAGTACATCGGCACCGCTTTCACGGATCAGACCCGCCCCACATTCGAGCCCAATGCAGGCATATGGGCGCCCGACATCAACTATATCGACGGGAAATACGTATTATATTATTCGATGTCCGTCTGGGGAGGTGTCACCACCTGTGGAATCGGGGTGGCCACAGCCTCCTCGCCGGAAGGCCCGTTTACTGACTGGGGCCCTATCATCCGCAGCAACGACGCGCTCGGAGTCACCAATTCGATCGACCCATTTTATATCGAAGACGGGGATAAAAAGTATCTGTTCTGGGGTAGTTTCCACGGCATATATGGCATCGAGCTGGCCGATGACGGACTGGAGGTCAGGTTCGGCGCCCAAAAAACCAAAGTGGCCGGCAATGCGTACGAAGGCACATATATACACAAACGCAACGGTTATTATTATCTTTTCGCTTCGATAGGCAGTTGTTGCGAAGGGGTGAACAGCACTTACACGACTGTCGTCGGGCGCTCACAAAGCCTCTTCGGGCCCTATCTCAACAAATACGGCGACCAGATGTTAAATAACAAGCACGAGATCCTCATACAGGGCAATGACCGGTTCAAAGGTCCTGGCCACAACGCAGAGATCATAACCGACAGTCAAAAGGCGGACTGGATGCTCTATCATGCCGTCGATGTCAATAATCCCCAAGGCCGTGTACTCATGCTCGACCGCATTTCCTGGCGAGACGACTGGCCCCTGGTCACCAACAGTATGCCGTCAACTCAGGCTATAGCTCCTGTATTCTGACCACCTCCACATGCAAGATGTCAAGACCCGGAAAGACCATACAAAACACGAAATTGGGTAAGTTATCATAATGATCGCACTGAAACGGGCGGGGATCACAGCAAACAGGCACCCATTAGCGGTGGGAGCCGGTTGCAGATCGTCAAAAAACAATCCAATACGGGCGGAGGGCTTTTTCGCTCCATCCGACAACAAAAAACCCTGGCAATCTCCGTTGATTACCAGGGTTTTGCGTTGACCCACCAGGATTCGAACCTGGAATGACAGAACCAAAATCTGCAGTGTTACCATTACACCATGGGTCAATACCCGTTTAGTGCGACAAAGATAACGAAAAAACTTATCCCTGCAATAGCAATGCCGCACTCGCCAGCAGATCATTTGTACGCAACCGTACCCCTGTATACGACCTTCCTATACCCGGAAACGGACGCCGCACGGTCGGCACATACTTCGGAAACAACATAGGAGACCGACCTGCACTCCCATAGGAAACAGCGCATACAAACCAATGAGCAGCAGCACGAAGGTGCCAACTGCTCTTATGACATGCAGCCATTGCTGGCGCTATCGCGCCTGACGACCGAGGAAACTACTCATGCTGGCGGCGGGTAGCCATGAGCTCGGCCGCCCGGCGGTTCAGCCCGATCTCCTCCTCGCTCTCAGGCTCCACAACCAGACCATGCGGCCGCGAGTGCGTATTCTCATCCACATAGCAGAATGTAATGAAACCGTCCGAGAAAATACGCTCGGGCGTCGCGCTTTCGTATGAGCGTACGTATACGGTGATCGTACTGCGGCGCACCGCCGCAATGCGGCTTTCGAAGGTCAGCACGCTGCCCGCCCGCACGGGATGGAGAAACTCCATCCCGTGAATCTTCAGGCAGACTACAAACTGAGGGTCCAGCTTACCGGCAACGGCGATAAACCCCGACTCCACAAACCACTCTGCACACCGGCCGGCGAACAGGGTCCCGTGATGGTTCAGATCCTCACTTTTGACCAGCCGGCAGGCTTTTATCTTCTCCAATGCCATAGCCTAAGCCACCTCTGCAACGAGGCCGCGAGCCTGACGGCCCTCTTCGCCACGGAACATTTTGATACCCGTGACAGGGACAAACTGGTGCGGTACGAACTCCGAAACCTGAGCCATGGCCATCGAGCCGCTCTTGGTGCTGTACACCGTCAGGATAACCGCGGAGACACTGCTTTTGTCGATCTTCGAAAGTTTCGAGAAATCGCCCGACTCGAAGCAATTGCACAGCTCGCCTTTCTTGTGTGTATCATAGAACAGCTGGTGACGCTGAAGCTTCTCACCCGTTTCGGCAAACACGGGAACCCCCGTCTTGCTGGTCGCGTCGACGATCAGGTTGATCAGCCCCGTGATGCACAATACGCCGCCCGAGAGCATCAGGGCTGCGGCCAGGTCAACGCGCGGGAAGAAAATGTCGATCCGGTCTGAGAATGCGGCGATCAGGGCGCCCACGACCATAACGACGGCCGGAATAACCAGATTGCGCTTTTTGCGGATAACGGTGCCGTCGGCAACTTCATATAATGCTTCGTCGATAGAACGGTAAGTATTCATAACTTTGGAAATTTAAATGATTTAACGATTGTGATCTAAGCGTTGAAAACGTATTTTGCTGAAATGCGTTCACTGCATGAGACTCCGCAAAGGGAATGTCATGGCTACATAGGAGCACCCTGCCGGAACCTGGTATCCGGCAGCGCACAAGCTTAACTACAACCGCTAAATGATGATCTTGCGCAGGGAATAGACGTAATAACCCGCCTCGCGCATCCGCGCGGCATATTCCCCGGCAGCCCAGTTCTGAATCCTGGTGTGAGTGAGGGGTGCAACAATCGTTTCGGCAACAGGTTCGAACGCTCCGCCCGACATCAGGCGGGCATAAGGGTTCAGCCGTGACACGGGCATCTGGCGCCCTATCGCATTCGCGCCCCCGAACGAAAGCTCTTCGGCACGCGTGCAAAAATCAGTCATCGGATGCGCAGCGATACTCAGGCGAGACCCCTGCGACGCAGACACGCTGACCTCGGTACTGAAATACAGGTCGGCCCGCATAACCACTTGCTCGTTCTGAACCTTCATGCCGACAGCCAGGCACAAGGCACCGACCAGGCACAAAAAGAGGCGAGACATATATGCGACCAACCGTTTCATACGTATCCTTTGATACAAAGATAAACTTTATTTTGGAAACAGATGCACACGGATCTCATTAATTTGCAAAATATACGCCAAAGCATCCGTGCGCACAGCGTCCCCCGAATGCCGTAAACAGATGCGGGCGGACCGATGGTCCGCCCGCATCAGGCAACCTTAATATCCGGCAGGGTCACTGCGCGTCGATCTTGCTCAGCGCAAAGGCATATGCCCCCAGCGAGATGGCACGGCTCGCGCCCAGCTTCGAGATGGCGATACCGATTCGACGTTCGGGATCGAACGTCACGGTACGGAGCGTCCCGGGAACCACGATCTCCTTGGCCTTACCCCGGGCAAACTCGGCAAACTGAGCCTCATCGTCAAGGTTGTACACCTTCAGAGGGGTCCGGTTGAACACCTGGCCGTTCGTTCCCTTAATCGTGCCGTTCATCTGGCGCAACAGGGCCGGCAGAAAATACTGCGCCGCTCCCGTCAGGCCGCCGCCTATGGCGATCAGGCCGTCGACCAGCGTCACGGCGTTGGCCATCGCATCACCGGCCACCTGCCCCAACATCTCGAACGTACGGATCGCGGCATGCTGGTCGCCAGGCGTCTCGCCCGCAGCGATCGCGCAGATATCCTTGGGTTCAAGCCCGTGGTCGGGATTGCTGGTCAGCTCGCCGTAAATACGCTTCACGGCGCGGATGCTCACCCCCTCTTCCACAATGCACTCCGGCATCAGGTAATTGCGCATGCACCATGTCTCAGCGCCGCACGAGTTATCTCCCAGATGGAGCCGTCCGCCCAGCGCTATACCGCAGCCGAACCCGGTACCCATCGTATAGCCGACCAGATTCTTGTAGCGCTTGCTGCTGCCGGCCTTGGCAAGCCGTTCGTTCACCTCGGGCAGCATACCGGCGATCGCCTCGCCGTATGCGTACAGGTCGCCGTCATTATTGATGAATACCGGCAGATGGAACTTCTCTTCAAGGAAAGCGCCTAACGCCACGCCCTCGCGGAACGAAGGGAAGTTAGGCAGTTCGCCGCCGATGATCCCCTGAGGGTAGTCAGCCGGCCCGGGAAAAGCGAAACTGATGGCCACCGGCCGCTCGGGCAGGCGCTCGATGACCATATGGAACCCCTTTTCGAGGTTATTCAGACAGGTCTCCAGATTGTCGGCCAGCGACGGCAGCGTGATCGGGGCGATAATGAACTCGTTGGCCTGGATGGCTCCGAACACGAAGTTGGTCCCCCCGGCATCGAGCGTGATAACGATACGATTATCGGTACTGTACATAGTTAGTTATTTAGCGGATTTAAGCGTAAGCGAACAGAATATGAGGTAGCCTATAGCCAGTCCGATGATGATCAGCGAACCGGCCTGGCTGCCGATAGCCTCGGTAGCGACGCCCATCAGCGGCGGGATCACCGCTCCGCCGCACACACCCGTGATCATCAGGCCCGAGATCTCGTTGGCTTTGTCGGGCCGCGCCTTGAGCGCCTGCGCATAGATCACCGAGAAGATGCTCGAGCAGGCAAAGCCCACCAGGCCCACGAAGACAAGGATCGCAACCTCGCCCTGCAGGAAGAACAGCGATATGAGAAAAGCAAGGGCCAGCAGGATATTGATCCGGAAATACCGGATATCCGACATCTTGGCGAGCAGGAAGGTTCCGACGAAAGCACCTGCCGTACGGAACAGGAAATAAACGCTCGATCCGATACCGGCTTCGGCCACATCGAATCCGCAGCGCTCGATCAGCAGCTTCGGAGCCACGGTATTCACACCCACATCGACACCTACGACAAACATAATACCCAGGAAAAGCAGCAGTATCTTGCTGTCACGAAGCAACCCGAAGGTCGCCCCCATCGACGTGGCCTCGCCGCTCACCGTCTCGCGGTGGATCGGCGTGAGCTGCAGCCAGAGGCCCGAGAGCAGCGTGATCAGCCCGAAGATCGGGAAAAGATACTCCCAGCTACCGAGCAGGGCGAGCGACTGCGCGGCGATGATCGGCCCGCAGAACGACGAGACAGCCTTCACGACCTGACCGGCATTCAGCGCGCTGGTCAGCCCCTTGCCGCTCACGACATTCGTCACCAGCGGGTTGAGCGACACCTGCAGGATCGTATTGCCGATACCGAGCAACGCGAAACCGATCATACAGGTCACCGGGGTGAACGTCACAAAGGGGATGAGCATACCGAAGATCGTGATCAGATTACTGAGCTGGACCATATTCTTGCGTCCCAGCTTGTTCATCATCATCGCGGCCGGCACCGACAGGAGCAGGAACCAGATGAAAACGGCCGAAGGCAGAAAGCCGGCCAGTGTCTCGCTCCATCCGAACGCATTCTTCGCGTAGCTCGTCGCAACGCCCACGACGTCGCAGAAGCCCATCACGAAGAAGCCGAAAAGCACAGGCATCAGCATTACGATCCCGCCCTTCTTGTTTTCTTGTTGAGTCATCATTTGAAAGTTTTAGTAGTTATAAGGTTAATTGCAATGGTCTCTCTTACGCTACCTGCGAATGCCGGTGGTGACCAGTTCCGCGCCCGCCTCGGCCCTGTTCGGGTCGTCGGCCAGCGTCGCGGCAAAGATCACCACGTCCCGGTTATCGGGCAGCACCACCTCGCCCGCTCCCACGGGCAGATCAACTCCCAGACGGAACATATAGGTAAACTCATACGGCGCATTGCGGTTGACAGGCGATATATGCCTGTTACCCGTCAGCTGGTGCCTGTGCGTTCCCACCCAAGCCACCTCGGCATCCTTATAGAACCCTTCGGTATGGCCCGTGTGCCCCCATTGCCCGATAAAACCCGAGTAGTAGGGCACGGCCAGCTCGTGCGCCACCCCGTCCAGAAGCAGCGTAAAGGTAGTATCTTTTCTCGTAGCAGCAGCCAGAATATAGAGTTTATTGTACCCTTTCGTGTCGCCCAGCCGGATCGTGTCGCCCGCACAGCGCACGCCGTTGGCCATCTCGGGATCGCCCAGGCGGTACAGAATCCCCTGATGATCAATCGTATCAGGCAACAACTCGGCTGCATACGAATATCCCTCGCCGTCGATGTTGGCCCGGTAGCGCATCGGATCGAATGTCGCCGTCCGCATATTGTAAGGCAGATCGACAAACCGGCTCGACGGCTTCGCCAGAGGCTGTGCCGCCGGCTTGAGCCGCACACCGAACGTCTTGGGCCTGAAAGCCGTTGTGCTGAACACGAGCTTATTGCCCTCATGGCGGGCATCGCCGATCACCTCTTCGATGCCGTTCAGCTCGAAAGCCTCGACGATCTCGGCCGGGAACGTGACCTCAACGTCGTTGGCATCACGGCCTTCCATCTCATAGAGGCGTACCACGTAAAAATCGCCGTTCTCGGCCTTTTTCAACGCTTTGATCCGCACCTGGTCTGTGCTGGGCTGCGCGAACGAGAAGCTGCGGCCGAGCGGACCGGCGTGCTGGCCGGTCACAAAGGCCCGCAGCGGCTGGTTCATCGCCTCGGCGCGGAACGTCGTCCGGGCCGGGACATAGCCGCCCTCATGGCCGTAGATCGAATAGGTGAACGTATGATAGCCGTGGTCCATCCGCTCCTGGTAGCCGAACCGTGCGTCGCCATCCTCGTTCTTCGGATCGGGCGTATGCAGCAGCGTGAGGCGCAGCGTATGGCCATCGGGTTTGTCCCAGCCGTGTTTCGAGTCGTTGATGACCGACACGCCGTAGGTCCCGCCGGCATCGGTCAGATCGGCCCACTGCTGGGCCGGCACCTCATACACCTCGGCCGTATTGGTCCCGCGGCGGATCGAACCGATCCCCAGGTCGTAGGTCGCCTGTTCGTTAGCGATCGTAAGCGGGAACTCGGCCTTGAGCAATGCACTTTTGGTATGCCAGTCCACCTCTGACACGATATCGATACGCTCCTGCTGGCCGCCGCCGCTGAGACGGATATATTGGCGGAACTTCGACCCGGCGCGCTCGCGCTCGACACAGAGCGCCACCCGCAGGTCGCCGTCCTCGGCCACCGTGATACGCACGGCGCTGTCGATCGCCACCGGCTCGGCATCCATCGTCTCTTTGAACAGCTCCCAGGCCGGCCACACATACGATTTGTTGGGAGTGAACAGGGCCAGCCGCACAGCCTTCCCCTGCGCGACAAGCTCCCTGCCGTATCGCTTGTCGACGATTGACGCAATATCGCCATTGCGGTCGAGCTCCACCCTGTAAACGGCATTCTCCAGCGTATTGCCGGTCACACGCAGCCCGGTATTCACCCTACGGCTCCCCTCGCGCAGGTCATACACGGCATATCCCACGGCAGGCGCTTCGGCCGCGAACAGCAGGGTCGCCTTGCCGTCCCGATAACCGAGCAACTGGGTCGGCACCGGACGCCCCTTTCCGTCGTACACGGTGATCCCGCGGGGCTCGCGGGACATCGGCACCGTCGCCTCAACCACATCGGCCACCGGCTCCGATACCGCATTGTAAACCAAGATCGGAGTCCCTTTGACCCGCGTGTCGAGCCCACGGGCCACGGCTCCCGTTGCTACGGTCAGGACACCGGCAAACTGCTGCTGCGCGAGCAGCTCGTCGTTCCACGAGAACTCGTAAGCCCGGTCGATGCTCGTTCCGGTCAGGTCGTCATGGAACTGGTGCCAGACGAAGCGCTGCCACGCCTCGGTCAGCCATGCGCCGGGATAGTCGAGGCCGCCCAGCCAGTCGGCCATGACAGCGCTCTTCTCGGCCGCGTCGGCCAGCAATTCGTTCTTGCGGTTATAGAGCTTCATCGCCGCCTGCGAGGTATAGCAGCCTGTGGCATGTACGTCCATCAGCATCTCGCCGTTGTAAACAGGCAGCTCGGGATGCTCCTCGAAAGGCAGGTAATCGAGAAACAACTGGTCCGATGCCGCGCTGATGACCTGCACGGGGCCGTCGCCCCGGACGCCCCGTGCCACCGACCGCGCCGACTCGATGTCGGGCGAGCCGCCCCGGTCACCGATACCGTAATAGTGGTAGGCCGTCCTGATCGGGCTCGAATCGGCCATCGCGATCAGGTCAGGATGCCGGCTCAGGTCGCTGCCGTCCCAGTCGACATAATATTCGCGGGCATTGGGCGCAGCCATGATCCGCGAACCGTCGATCCCCTCCCACAGGCCGATATTGAACGGGGGGATCGGTTGCCCGTTCCGGTACGGGCTGGTCTGGTGCATCAGCTTCTGGGTCGAGAAGCCGATCAGCCCGCAATGGGAGGCCATTGCGGGCAGCGTCCACCCGAAGCCGAAACAGTCGGGCAGGAAAACGTCCACGCCCTTAAGCCCGAACTCCCGCTTATAGAAATTCTGGCCAAGCATCACATTGCGGATAAACGACTCGGGCGACGGCATATTGGGATCGTTGGCGTCCCAACTGCTACCCGACACATGCCAGCGCCCGGTCTTGATCCAGTCTTTCACTTTCTCGTACTTATCGGGATAGTACTCCCTCATCCACGCGTACTTCACCGCCCCCTCGAAATTGAACAGGTAGTCGGGATAGTGCTCCAGCAGGTAGAAGTTCCGATCCATCGTAGCGGGCAGGAAGTCACGGATCGAGGTCTGCACGTCCCAGACCCACTGAGTATCGAAATGCGCATTGGCAACGACGTAAGCCTTGTAAGGCTTGTCGGCGGATTGTGCGGCGGCGCCCAGTACGAGCAAACCGGCAGCACAGGTCGTAAGGCAGAATTTATGCATAGCGTAGTATCAATAGGTTCCGCGCTTTGAAAAATCAAAGCAATATACTGCTTTTCCTTCTGTTTACCAAACCGGGGGGACCTTTGCCTCCTCCCCCTCCCAAAGACTGCACTGCCGTGTCAATTTCAAGAAATTATCGCTGACGAAACCTGACAAACAAGATGTCCGGCCCCTTTCGGATACCGGACATCTTAGGTTTGTCTGTAAAACGAGGCTACCGGCCCAGGCCCATCGCCGCCATGATCCGTTCGAAAATACCGGTATTCTCGTATACCCCGGCAAAAGCCTCGGCTCCGGTGCCGTAAGCATAGAGCGGAACGAACACGCCGGTGTGATAATCCGACGTAAACCGTGCATCGAACCGTTTCTCGGCAAAATTACCGTCGGGAAGCGTCATGCCGCCCGTCTCATGGTCGGCACAAATCACCACCAGCGTCCCGGGATTCTCGTCGGCAAACCGCTGAGCCACACCGACCGCACGGTCGAAGTCGATCACCTCGGCCGCAATACCCGGAGCATTGTTGGCATGTGCCTCGAAATCGATCTGCGAGCCCTCGACCATCACGAAGAAGCCTTTGCCGGAGCTCTGCTTCAGCAGTCCGAGCACAGCTTCGGTCGCCTCAGGCAGCGCATTACCCCGGCCACCCTGCACGCTCGGCATGTGGCCGTCGGCCAGCAATGCCACCGTCTTACCGTCCGCCCGCTTCAGATCGTCCAGCGTATAGGCGACCCGGTAGCCCGCAGCACGGAGGGTGTCCGAATAGTTGGCCCCGTCGGCCCGGCGCTCCAGGTGGTTACGTCCGCCCCCGACCGCCACGGTCAACCCGGCATGCGCCAGATCGGCGGCAATCGCCTCACCCATGTTTCGGTCGGGCTGGTGAGCATAAAATGAAGCGGGAGTAGCGTGCGTCACCTCGCTCGTGGCCACCACGCCCCCGGCATAACCGCCCCGAAGCGCGTAACCGAGCACCGAACAGACCGGCAACGTATCGGGATCGACCCCGATCGCACCATTATAGGTCTTGGTACCGGTAGCGATCGCCGTACCCGACGCCGCCGAGTCGGTCGTGTACCTGGTGGCCGAATTGGTCTTGGTCAACCCGATAAACGGGCAACGCATGATATTGAGCGGCGAGCCATTGGCCGTAAAGCCCGCATAAACCTGCGCAGGGCCCATGCCGTCGCCGATCATCAGGATCACGTTCTTCACTTTCGGCGCCTTCTTAGCAGCCTGGACACCGCATCCGGCGGCCAACAGCCCGGCCAGCAGCGCGGCAAACATCGACATTTGTTTCATCTGTTCTGGATTTTTCTCTGGTCAATACCCCAAAATTACAAGACCGGCCACCCTGCCCGATTAAGCTAACATGACCGTTAGGTTATATGATCTCGCGCGTAACCCGGAGCACGGTCTCCGTAGCATCGGTCACACGGTAGCGGTCGTCGATGCGCCGGCCGACGAGCCATACGATATCGTCGCCCGACATCAGCACGAACTGCCGCTTTTTGTCAGGCACCGACACTTTGGTGTCGATCAGGTAGTCGCTCACCTTCTTGCGGCCGGTCATCCCGAGCGGGACGAACGAGTCTCCCTCGTTCCAGCGCCGCACCGCGAGGGGCAACTGCAGGCGCCCGGCATCGAGCAGCGCCACATGCTCCGGGACATTCAGCGTATCGAGGTCGTCGATCTCGACAAACTCGAAATGAAGCGTGCTGTTGCCGCAATAGACCGGCGTGCGGTGCGGGTCGACCTCCATCAGGCAACTGTCGTCGTCCCCGATACGTGACAGGATGATCTTCCCTCGGTCGATATAGGCGATCCGGTCCTTCGAGTAGAACCGCTTACCCGATCCGTCGCCACTCTCGAGCGAGGCATAAAGGTGATCGATCACCGCCCCCTTGAAGCCGTAAGCATGCAACAGCTCATAGATCACGAAACCGACCGGCAGCGACGGGTTGATCTTCGAGGGATCGATGACCCGGTCGTCGCCCCGCACCTCAACGATCTCGCCCTTGATGACCGCCATCCCGCTGTCGATAAAGCGCTGCGCATCGGTCAGTCGCTGCACGTTGGCCGACATCACCTCCGAGAAGCGCGGATTGATCTCGCGGATACGCGGCACCAGCCCGAGCCGTATCTTATTGCGCAGATATTTGGTCGACAGGTTCGACGAATCCTCGCGAAACCGGATATGGTTGGCCAGCGCATACTCCAGAATATCCTTACGCGTGGCGAACAGCAGCGGGCGAATCAGCTTGCCGTTGATCACGTTGATCCCGGTCAGTCCGCGCAATCCCGTTCCGCGCAGCAGGTTGATAAAGAACGTTTCGACCGAGTCGTCGGCATGATGCGCAATGGCGATATGCGAATAGCCGTGCTCGCGGCAAAGCTCGTCGAACCAGGCGTAGCGGAGCCGCCGCGCGGCCATCTGGACCGACTCGCCCGAGCGCTCCATCTCGCCTTTCGTATCGAAACGGATATTGTAATGCGGCACTCCACACTCCGCGGCCAACTGCCCGACCAGCACCTCGTCCTCCTCGGCTTCGGGGCCGCGCAACTGAAAATTGCAGTGCGCCACGCCGATCCGGTAGCCGCTGCGGGCAAACAGGCTCAGCATGACCATCGAGTCGACGCCGCCGCTCACAGCCAGCAGAATGCGATCTTCCTTCGAGGCGAGCGAGTGCTCGCCGATATACGCTCCGAACCGCTGCAATAGATCCATGACTACAATATATTTACCTCGGGCTCGATCCGAACCCCGAACTTTTGCTGCACATCATGCTGTATCTCCCGGGCCAGGGCCAGCACCTCGTCACCCGTCGCGCCGCCCGTATTGACGAGCACCAGAGCCTGGCGGGGATGCACCCCCACCCGGCCGCGCACCGCGCCGCGCCAGCCGGCCCGGTCGATCAGCCAGCCGGCCGCCAGCTTGACACGGCCTCCCCCGACCGGATAGACGGGCATCTGCTCGTACTCCATCTGCAACGCGTCGGCCACAGTCTGGTCGACCACCGGATTCTTGAAAAAGCTGCCGGCATTGCCCGTCACCTTCGGGTCGGGGAGCTTGCGATGCCGGATGGCGATCACCGCCTGGCGGATATTATCCAGCGACGGGCCGCCCAGAGCCTCCACCTCGGCGCTCAGATCGCCGTAACCCAGCTTCGCTACGGGCTGCGTTTTCAACGCGAACGTCACGGCCGTAATGATCGCCCGGCCTTTCAGCTTTCCTTTAAACAGGCTTTCCCGATAGCCGAACCGACACTCGGCATTCGTAAAGATCCGTGTCTCCAGCGTATCGACCATGAATGCCTCGACCGACTCGACCACATCTTTCGCCTCGGCTCCGTAAGCACCGATGTTCTGCACCGGCGCAGCGCCCACATAGCCCGGGATCAGCGAGAGGTTCTCCACCCCGCCCCAGCCGCGCTCCACGCACCACGCCACGAAATCGTCCCACTCGACCCCCGCCTCGGCCCGCACACGGACCATATCCTTGCCCACGCCGAGCATGTCGATCCCGCGGCTCACCGGATGCAGGAGCACCCCGGAGTAATGGTCCGTGAACAGGATGTTATTGCCTCCGCTGAGCACCGTCCATTGTTCCGACGGCCTGTCGCCGCGGGTAAAGTAGGCCCGTAGATCGTCCGCCCCTTCAAATTCCAGCATATACCGGGCTGTCACGTCGATCCCGAAACTATTCATCCCCTTGAGCGGGACATTGTACCTGAATTCGCTCATACTTCAACAAAAATACAGGATTTTCCGCAAAAATGCAATGCGCGGATCATCCTCCATTTATTCCCCGGCGCTGCCGGCCCGGGACTCCCGCACCACGGCCTTATGCTTCCACCGCCCGCTGTAATAATAGATCAGCGCGCCGCACAATCCGACCGTCCACCCCACCGGCATCGACCACCAGATACCGGTCTCTCCGAAATATTTCGACAGCAGGATCGCCGCCGGGATACGACACAGCCAGAGCGAGAAAAGCGTATTGAGCATCGGGAAGACCGTCGCCCCAGCACCCCGCAGCATACCGTTCATCATGAACATCGAATTGAATATAATATAGGTGGCGTTGACGATCACCAGGCACTCGTAGCCCGAGCTGACCACCATCGGATCGGTCGTAAAGAGCTCCAGGATCGGACGTCCGAAAACGATCAGGACCGCATTCAGCACCAGACACAGCGCCCCCGACATGACCAGCGTGGCTTTAAGGCCGCGGTTGATGCGGATATACTTGCCCGCCCCGGCATTCTGCCCGACGAACGAGGTCAGAGCGGCCGAGAAGCTCATGACCGGAAGCGCCACCAGCGTGTCGATCCGGTTGAACACGCCGTAGGCCGCGATCACATCGGTACCGAACGTGTTGACCACCCCCATCAGCGCGACCATACCGACCGCCACGAACGTCTGCTGAAATCCCGACGGCAGCCCCATCTTCAGGCATTGCTTGAAGATGGTCCGGTCAAACTTCGGAGTAATGATATTGAACTTCAGGAATGTCCGCTGCCGGTTAACGTAGACCACCGCCATGATGAACGCGACCCCCTGCGCAATCACGGTAGCCGCCGCTGCGCCGCTCACGCCCCAGCCGAAGCCGAGGATGAACAGCAGGTCGAGCCCCACGTTGAGCAGCGACGAGACCACCAGGAAATAGAGCGGCGTCTTTGCATCGCCCACACCGCGCAGGATGGCCGAGATGCTGTTGAACCCAAACAGGAAGATCGTGCCGGCAAAATAGACCCTCAGATACTCGGTCCCGAGCGGCAGCAGCTCCTCGGGCAGGTCGATCAGTCGCAGGATCTCGCGGCCGAAACACATGCCCACGGCGGTGATCAGCACCGAGGCCACGCCCAGGAAGATCAGCAGCGTATCGGCCGTCAGCTGCACCTTATCGTACTGCTTAACCCCGAAGTACTGGGCGATCACGATCGAGCCGCCGATACCGATGCCCATCACGAGCGCAATGGTCATGAACACCACGGGGGCCGAAGCCCCCACCGCCGCCAGCGCCTCCTTGCCGATGAACCGGCCCACGATCACCGTATCGACGAACTGGTAGAGCTGCATGAACAGATTGCCCAGCATCATCGGCATCGCGAAATTGATGATCTGCCTCCACTCGTTCCCCTTCGTGAAATCCTTCATACTTCCGATTTGTTTGCAAAGGTGCAAATTATTTCACCCAAAGCCGATGAAAAATTTAAAAACTTTTCTTGTTTTTCAAGTTTTCATCATCTATCTTTGAGACAACATCCAATGTTAAAAGAAAATTAATTCTGCCGCATCCGTGGAGCATTGACAAAAAATCATTATCTTTAGAATATTTTTTCACGGAACGAAACAGGATATAGTATGCTGACAGGCAAAGATTTTGTGCAGAT
>JAFQJK010000086.1 GCA_017415005.1 Rikenellaceae bacterium | reverse complement strand
GTTTCCTGAGGGAGCCTTTTGTTGTCCTTTTCGCCGGTCCTGGCCCGTTATGGTGCCGCACCGCCGGGCCGGATATCTGCCTGTGCGCGAAATGTGTCCTGGGCGACGGGCGGGTGCCGCGTTGTGTTTCCTGGGGGGGGCGGACCAGCGCAGGCGTTCTTCGGTGGATGCGTCGGCGCACCGGTCGCCGTGTCGGACCTTTTTCGCCGTCAGTCGGCGGCGCTTACCGCCCGTGCCTTCACCCCGGGCGATGTCCGCGCGGGTGTTCGACCGTGATGCCCGGCAGTGGCTGCGTCGGACCAATGCGCTGCTGTACGTCGATGCGATCGGTCTGCCCGTATAGCGGATCATTGCCGGAGGCATAGGAACTGAGTTCGCGATCGACCGGCAGGCCGCCTCGCCCGACACGGTGATGCGTGACGGCGACGACGCGCTGTCCAAGGGGAGCGACGCGCGCAAGCTGCGCCAGGCCCGGTAGCTCAACGTGATACCGGCGTTGCTCTCAGCGGCCTCGGTGTTCGGGCTGCTGTTCCGGCAGGTCAGGCCGCCCGTTATCCTGCGGGTGTTCGGCGAGTCGGACCGGATGTCCGGGCAGCCAGGTAGCCGGATCATCGCGTCGGCCATCGCACTCATCGTTTTCGGCCTGCCGATCGTGTTCGGCGCCAATAGGCCAGTAATGAAGAAGGCTGCATCGCGCGGTACGGCCTTCTTCGGTTGTGATTCGTGCCGGACGGCCGTTATTTGAGCTGCTTGCGGACGAACTTTTCGAACGTTCCGCCGTCGATCATCTTCCTGTATCCGTCGAGCGTCGGATTGCGGACCAGCAGGCCGCTGTTACGCTCGTAGAAGTCGACGACGGCCTCGAGCCCCGCAACCGTGGCCCGCACCCGGTCTTGCGACTTACGGTGGTCGAGGGCGTAGCGGGCATACCCGGCTACGAAGATGCAGGGCAGGTGCCCGCTGCGGTCGGGACCGATCAGCCCGGAGGTCTTTTCGTCGATCGTCACCTCGATGTCGGGGTTACCTTCGAGCCAGGTGAGGAAAAAGCGGGCCGTATGCTCGCGCTCGGCGCCGTGCTCGGCATCGAGCGGGGTCGTGAGGAGCCACTCGATGGCTTCGCGCGCCTCGGGCTCGCAGGAGCGGTAGTCGGCTTCGGTCTCGAAGCGGTAGCTTCCGGGGATCTCCCCGATGGCGGGGAGCGCCGGCAGCCCGAGGAGGGCCAGCAGCGGGATCAGGAATTTTCGCATGGTAGTATGGGTTGCCGGCCGGCGGCCGGATCGCTTATTTGTCGCGGTCGGTGATAAAGCTGCACAGGTCGGTGAGCGCGGCGCGGGCCGGGCAGTCGGGGGCCCCCCGGAGCGCCTTGCGGGCCCGGTCGCTGTACTCGCGCATCACGTGCCCGGCGTGTTCCAGGCCGCCTCCTGACACGACTGCGTTATAGAGGTAGTCGGCGTTCGCGGGCTCCTCGCGGATGTCGCGCAGCCTGGCGAGCAGCTCGGTCCGTTCGGTCTTGGAAGCCCGCTCCAGCACATAGAGCAGCGGCAGCGTGATCTTGCGCTCGCGCAGGTCGTTGCAGGCACGCTTGCCCGTGTCGGCGGAGGGCATGTAGTCGAGCAGGTCGTCCTTGATCTGGAAGGCCATGCCAAGGTTGTCGCCATAGGCCGTCATGCGGGCGATGGCCTCGGCCGGCGCCCCGACCGAAAGCGCCCCGGCCGCCGCTGCCGCGCTGATCAGCGTGGCGGTCTTTTTATAAATGATGCTGAAATAGGCTTCGCGCGTCATCGTGAGCTTCTCGGCCTGCTCGGTCTGGTCGAGCTCGCCCTCGCACACGAGCCCGATGGCGCGTGTGACGAGCGAGACGATGTCCGTCGCGCCGCGGTCCATACAGAGCGAGTAGCTCTTGGCGAAGAGGTAGTCGCCGACCAGCACGGCCGTGTGGGCCCCCCAGAGCGAGTGGACCGCCGGATGCCCGCGCCGCACGTCGGCCTCGTCGACCACGTCGTCGTGCACGAGCGAGGCGGTGTGGATCATCTCGACGAACATGGCCGCTTCGTAACTCCGCTCGCCGACCGTGCCGTTGAGGGATGCCGCGAGCAGGGCGATGAGCGGGCGCAGCTGCTTGCCGCGGATGCTGAAGATGTACTCCATGATCGCGGAGGCGTACCGGCTGTCGCTGCGGAAGCTTCGGACCAGAAAGTCGTCGTACTGTCCCAGCTCGTGCCGGATCGGCTCTTGTATCTGCGCAAGTGTCGGCATAGCGGATTTCGAAATAATAGCTACAAATGTAAGGCAAAAATCGGAGAGAAACGCGATATCTCAACTATTTTTTATTACTTTGCATTCCTTACCGGAACTGTCGTCCCGACACAAAAGCTTTGCTGCAGATGAATAAATCCGTGCTCCGCCGGCTGCTGCCTTACCTTGCGGCCCTGGCCTGTTTCATTGTGATCACTGCCGTCTATTTTGCGCCCCAGTACGAGGGCCGTACGCTCCGGCAGCACGACATGGTGCAGTACGAGGGGATGAGCAAGGAGATCGTCGATCACCGGGCTGCCTATGGCGAGGACCCGCAGTGGACCGGCAGCATGTTCGGGGGTATGCCGGCCTACCTGATCAATATGGGCTACGACAGCCTCATCATCCAGCGGGCGTCGAAGGCGCTCTACTTCATGGGGCAGCCTGCCGCGTTGATCTTCATTGCGATGCTGGCCTTTTTCGTGATGTTGCTGCTCGCGGGGGTCAACCCCTGGGTGGGGATCATCCCGTCGCTGGCGTACGGCTTTTCGACCTACTTTTTCATCATTATCGGCGCAGGGCATATCACCAAGATGGTGGCGCTGGCCTTCGTGCCGCTCGTGTTGGGCGGCATTTTCTACGCTTACCGCCGCAATATGTGGCTCGGTGCGGCGCTCACGGCGCTTTTCGGGTCGATCCAGATCGCGGCCAATCATCCGCAGATCACCTATTATTTTATACTGGTCGCCGCCGCCTTCTGGATCAATGAGCTGGTGCGGGCGATCAGGGAGCACGGGGTACCGCACTTCGCCAAGGTGACGGGCCTGCTGCTGCTGGCCGGCGCGCTGGCCGTGGGGTCGAACGCCGCGCCGTTGTGGTACGTACAGCAGCATACGCCCGAGACGATCCGCGGCGGGAGCGAGTTGCGCGAGGGAACGTCCGAGTCGGGTGCCACGGGGCTCGACCTCGATTATGCCACGGCATGGAGCTACGGTCGCACCGAGAGCTTCAATATGTTCATTCCCGACCTGATGGGCGGGGCGTCGGACAATACGTTCTCGCCCGACGGCGAGGTGGCCGATGCGCTGGGCAAGTACAATGCCCGCAGCGTGGCCGGCCAGCTGCCGGCCTACTGGGGCGACCAGCCGGTCACCTCGGGGCCGACCTATATCGGGGCGGTGGCCATCTTCCTCTGTGTGCTGGGGCTCTTCCTGCTGCGCGGTCGCTGCAAGTGGTGGGTGCTGGCGATCACCGTGCTGGCGCTCGGACTGTCGTGGGGCCGTAACATGATGTGGCTCACGGAGCTGTTCTATAACTATTTTCCGGCCTATAACAAGTTTCGCACCGTCTCGATGATCCTCGTGATCGCCGAGTGGAGCGTCCCGTTCCTCGCCGCGCTGGTGCTTAACAAGCTGTGGCGGCAGGAGATTCCGCGCGAACGGTTCCTGTGGGGACTGAAGTACGCGACGATCGTGACAGGCGGCGTGGCGCTGCTGTTCCTCGTGCTCGGGAGGGCGATGATGAGCTTCACGGCGCCGTTCGATGCCCAGCTGGCCGGCCAGCTGCCCGACGACGTGCTTGCGGCCATGCGTGCCGAGCGGGCCTCGATCATGCGTGCCGATGCGCTGCGCTCGCTGGCCTTCGTGCTGCTCACCGCCGGGATCGTGTGGCTGTTCTATGCCGGGAAGATCAGAAAGTGGATGTTCATCGTGGGGCTGGCCTTCCTCGTGACGATCGATATGTTGCCGGTCAATGCCCGTTACCTGCCGCAAAGTCGGTTCGTCGAGCAGAAAAAGGCCGAGATGAAGCCCTCGGCGGCCGACCGGCAGATCATGGCCGACACGACGCCGGGTTTCCGGGTCTTCAACACGACGGTCAGCCCGTTCAACGACGCGACGACCTCGTACTTCCACCGCTCGGTGGGCGGCTATCACGGGGCCAAGCTGCAACGCTACCAGGATGTGATCGAGCGGCACCTCGCGCAGTCGCACATGGGCGTGTTCAATATGCTCAACACCCGCTACTTCATCATCCAGGACAAGGCGACCGGGCAGCCTGTGGCGCAGCTCAATCCCGAAGCCAACGGGGCGGCGTGGTTCGTCGGCCGGGTCGATCTGGTCGATGGGGCCGATGCCGAGATCGCGGCCCTCGATACGCTCGATACGCGGCGCGCCGCGGTGATCGACCGGCGTTTCGCCGGGCTGATGACCGGCGTGCAGCCAGCGGCCGACTCGTCGGCGCGGATCGCGCTCACCGACTACCGGGCCAACCGGCTGACCTATGAGTACACGGCTGCGGAGCCCGGCGTGGCGGTGTTCTCGGAGATCTACTACCCGCACGGGTGGAGCGTCACCGTAGACGGGCAGCCGGCCGACTATTTCCGGGCCGATTATATTCTGCGCGCGATGGCGCTCCCGGCGGGTACGCATACCGTGGTGTTCAGTTTCCGCGCGCCTGATTTCGGCGTGCTCTCGGCCGTGACGCTCGGGTCGTCGCTGCTGATCCTGCTGCTGGTTGCCGTGGCGGCGGTATGGACCGTGATGAAAAACAGAAAAGCAAAGAAAGAAGATGGCAGTCCCGTTGAATAGCCGCAAGTTACGGCGTAAGGTCCGTAATTCGTATTTCATATCGACCGTCAGCATCGCGCTGGTGCTCTTCCTGCTCGGGGCGGTGGGTTTCCTGATCCTCAATGCCGTGAGCGCCACCGAGCGGATGCGCGAGAGCGTAACGGTGCATGTGATGCTCAAGGATGGCCTGGATGCGGAGGGGCAGGATGCCGTGAAGCGGCAGCTGCTCTCCCGCGAGGCGGTCAAGGCGGTGAAGTTCGTCTCGAAGGACGAGGCGGCTAAAGAATTCAGGGAGTATATCGGTAACGACTTCGTCGAGTTCCTCGACCAGAACCCGCTGCCCGACGCGTTCGAGGTGACGCTCAACGCGCGCTCGTCGGACAAAGCCGAGGTGCAGGCGCTCGAACGGGCGGCGCTCGGGTGGGCCGGCGTCGACGAGGTGGTCTATCAGCGCAACGTGATCGAGCAGATCAGCTCGAACCTCAATAAGTTCAACCTCGTGCTGCTGCTTTTCGGCGGCGCGCTGCTCGTGATCGCGCTGATCCTGCTCAACAATACGATCCGCGTGACGGTCTTTGCCAAGCGGTATACGATCAATACGATGAAGCTGGTCGGCGCCACGCCGGGCTTTATCATGCGTCCGTTCGTAGGCAGCAGCGTATGGCAGGGTATCTATGCCGGGCTGATCGCCAGCGCGATGTTCGCCGGGATGCTCGTCGGCATGAACGAGGGACTGCCTGAGCTCCGTTTCGCCGGACAGAATGTGCAGGCGCTCGCGATCATGGGGGCGATGCTCGTAGGCGGCGTGGTAATCTCGGTTATATTCACTACCTTTGCCGTGCGTAAATTCGTCCGCATGAAGTCGTCCGGCATCCATATGTACTAAATTGTGAGCTATGGGCAATAAGAAAAAGACGGCAGCTCCGGCCGTGACCGAGGAGCAGAGGAAGAACATGCCGCTCGGCATGAAGAACTACAAGCTGATGCTGATCGGCTTTGCCGTGATCGTGCTGGGCTTCGTACTGATGGCGGGCGGCGGCAGCGATGATCCCAACGTGTTCAACGAGGGGATGTTCAGTTTCCGGCGGATCACGCTGGCCCCGATCCTTGTGCTCGGGGGCTTCGTGTTCGAGATTTACGCCATCATGCACAAAAGCAAGGAGTAGCCCGGCGGCAGCCTTGTGCGCGCCGGGCCCGGACGGGCTGGTGCCGGACGGCCCGCCGAATTATTTACCCATACTTAATAGTGAACTATGTCGATTTTTGAAGCCCTTGTGCTGGGCGTGATCCAGGGGCTCACCGAGTTCCTGCCGGTGAGCAGTAGCGGCCACCTCGAGCTGGCCAACGCCCTGTTCGGGATCAAGGAGGGGAATAACCTGGCCTTTGCCATGGCCGTACATGGCGGAACCGTGCTCAGTACGATCGTTGTCTTCCGTCGGGAGATCGGCCGGCTGATCGCCGGTTTTTTCAGGTTCAGGCTCAATGAGGAGACGCTTTTCCTGATCAATATCGGCATCTCGCTGATCCCGATCCTGTTCGTAGGCCTCTTTTTCCAGGACCAGATCGAGGAGCTGTTCTCCTCTAACCTGCTGCTTGTGGGAGCCATGCTGATGCTTACGGCCGTGCTGCTCACGTTCTCGCACTACGCCAAGCCTCGCCACCGGCCCATCACCCCGCGCAGTGCCTTTATGATCGGACTGGCGCAGGCGCTGGCCGTTATCCCGGGCCTTTCGCGCTCGGGTGCCACGATCTCGGCCGGATTGCTACAGGGGATCAAGCGGGAGGAGGTGGCCAAGTTCTCGTTCCTGATGGTGCTGATCCCGATTATCGGCATGAACCTGCTCGAGATCATAAAGGGCGATATGGCCTCTACCTCCGAGGAGGTCTGGGTGATCGTGACCGGTTTCCTTGCGGCGTTCCTGACGGGTACGTTCGCCTGCCGGCTGATGATCCGGCTCGTGAATCAGGGAAAGTTGCTCTGGTTTGCCGTCTATTGTGCGATCGTCGGTTTCTCGGCCGTGATGTACTCGATGTTTTTCGCTTAACCGGGCCGGATGACTGAGCAGACCGAATGGCGGAAGACCGTCCTGTCGCCTGATATCGACTTTCCCGAGGGGTTTGTCCTTCCGGTCGACAAGCCGCTGGGCTGGACCTCGTTCGACCTGGTGCGCAAGATCAAGGGCGTGCTCCGGCACCTGGGCTATAAGAAGATCAAGATCGGCCATGCCGGGACGCTCGACCCGCTGGCCACCGGCGTGCTGGTGGTCTGTATCGGCCGCGCCACCAAGCAGGTCGAGGCGTTGCAGGCCGAGGAGAAGGAGTACGTGGCCGAGGTGACGCTCGGAGCGACGACCCCCAGCTACGACCTGGAGCATCCGGTCGACAGGACCTATCCTTACGAACATATCACCCGCGAGGCGGTCGGAGAGGCGCTGCGCGCGATGACCGGCGAACAGTTGCAAACCCCGCCCGTGTTCTCGGCTAAGATGATCGACGGTAAGCGTGCCTACGAGCATGCCCGCAAGGGAACGGAGGTCGAGATGCGCAAGGCGCTGGTCCGTATTTACGAAATGGAGCTCGTGGCGTTCGACCTGCCGAAAGTGACCTTGCGCATCCGGTGCAGCAAGGGAACCTATGTCCGGGCCATTGCCCGCGACCTGGGCGGGGCGCTCGGCAGCGGCGGCCACCTGACGGCGCTGCGACGTACGCGCAGCGGCGGTTTCAGGGCTGAAAACGCCTATACGGTCGAAGAGATCGTAAAAAATCTGACCGAAGTGAAACAAAACTGATTTCCGTACGTATAATCATCATATGTTTTTTGCGGAGAGGGCATCCCCGGCCTGTCCTCCGCCGAGTCCGGAAAGGGTGCCGTGAGCGGGTGCCGGTTGGAGGCGAATCATGTAAATGCAATATACCCATGAAATTATCACAGTATAACTACAGTTTCTCCCCGGATATGCTGGCCAAATATCCGACCGACAACCGGGACGACTCGCGGCTGATGGTGGTCGACCGCCGTACGGGCCGGATCGAGCACCGCATTTTCAAGGAGATCATCGAGTATTTCGACGAGCGCGACGTGATGATCTTCAATAACACGAAGGTCTTTCCTGCGCGTCTGTACGGCAATAAGGAGAAGACCGGCGCCGAGATCGAGATCTTCCTGCTCCGCGAGCTCAACCGCGAGCTGAGGCTGTGGGATGTGCTGGTCGATCCGGCCCGCAAGATCCGGATCGGAAACAAGCTCTATTTCGGCGACGACGATCTGCTTGTGGCCGAGGTGATCGACAATACGACCTCGCGCGGGCGCACGTTGCGCTTCCTGTTCGACGGCGACTACGATGAGTTCAAGGCCGTGCTGTACCGGATGGGCGAGACGCCGCTTCCGAAATGGATCCGGGAGAAGGTCGAACCGATCGACGATGAGCGTTACCAGACGATCTTCGCCAAACACGAGGGTGCTGTGGCCGCTCCGACGGCCGGCATGCATTTCAGCAAGCATCTGGTCAAGCGGCTCGAGATCAAGGGTGTCGACCAGGCCGAGATTACGCTCCATGTGGGGCTCGGCAATTTCCGGACGGTTGACGTGGAGGACCTCACCAAGCATAAAATGGACTCGGAGCAGGTGGTCATCCCGCAGGATGCGGCCGAGATGGTCAACCGGGCCAAGCGCGAGGGGCGCCGGGTGTGCGCCGTCGGGACGACCGTGATGCGCGCCATCGAGACCTCCGTCTCGACCGACGGCTTTATGAAGCCGTTCGATGGCTGGACCAACAAGTTCATCTTCCACCCTTACGAGTTCAGCGTGGCCGATTGCATGGTCTCGAATTTTCACCTTCCGTACTCGACGCAGCTGATGATGGTGGCTGCTTTCGGCGGTTACGACCTCGTCATGAACGCCTATCAGGTTGCCCGCGACGAGAAGTACCGGTTCGGGACCTATGGCGACGCGATGCTCATACTTTAACCGAAGTTTTGTGCAAATCGGTAATTTTCTTTATCTTTGTAAGGATTTGCCGTATTAAACAAAGCCAAAAGAATGGGTAACCGCAAGATATTATATGTCAGTCAGGAGATTACGCCTTATCTGCCTGAGACCGATATGTCAACGCTGTGCCGGGTACTCTCGCAGGGCATGCAGGAGAAAGGCAACGAGATACGGACGTTTATGCCCCGCTTCGGATGTATCAATGAGCGCCGCAACCAGCTCCACGAGGTGATTCGCCTGTCGGGTATGAACCTGATCATCGACGATAACGATCACCAGCTGATCATCAAGGTCGCGTCTATTCCCTCTGCCCGGGTCCAGATCTATTTTATCGACAACGACGATTATTTCCGCCGCAAGGCGATGCTGCTCGATGAGGACGGGACGATGTTCCCGGACAATGACGAGCGCGCGATCTTCTTTGCGCGCGGTGTCATCGAGACGGTCAAGAAGCTGCGCTGGTCGCCCGATATCGTACACTGCCACGGCTGGTTCTCGTCCGTGGTTCCTGTCTACCTCAAGCATACGTTCGCTGACGATCCGCTGTTCCGCGATGTGAAGGTCGTCGTGTCGCTCTATGACGACGGCTTCGGGGGAACGCTCGACGCGGGATTCCGCCAAAAGATCGAGAATGAGGGTGTCGTAGCGGATAATCTTGCGCTGATCGACGAACCCTCATACCAAAACGTCATGAAATTCGTTATAGACAATGCGGACGCGGTGGTTGTCGAATCGTCGCAGCCGGATGCCGCTCTGATCGGCTATCTGGAGAAGACCGGTAAGCCGGTCCTGCCGTATCAGGACAAAACAACCCCAGCTTATCTGGACAATTATCAGGAATTTTATGAGCAATTACGCTAAGAGGTTGAAACGGAGCGCAACGATGGCCGCATGGACGGTCGCCTGCCTGATGGCGGCCGTTTCGTGTACGGAGGTGAACGACGAGCTGGGTATGGGCTTCATTCCCAAGGACCAGCAGATGATGGTCAGCATATCGGCCCTCGGTCATGTCGAAACCTACCAGGCCTGGTCCGATTCGGTCATGTCCGACAGGTTGACATACAGCTATCTGGGCAGTACGCAGTCGCCTGTCTTCGGGGGGACGGTGGCCGGCATTGTCATGCAATGCGCGGTTCCCGATGAGAACAGCGACCGCTTCGGCAATACGATCTATTATCCCAAGGAGGACTCGGTGGTGATGGGCCTGGCCGTGACGGATGTCCGAGGCGACTCGACGGTCGAGCAGCGCTTTCTGGTTTATGAGGTGAACTCGAGTGCCGTACTGGACCGCGACTCGGCTTATTATACGAACTATCCGGTGGATGACGTGATCGAGCCGGACCCGCTTTTTGCATTTTCCTATGTGGGCGGCCGCGGAGATGTCCGTATCCCGGTCGAGGTGCTGCCCGCCGGCGAGCAATATATGAAGCGCCTGCTGACTGCCGACTCGCTGACCTATACGACCGACTCTCTCTTTCACGAGAAGTTCCGCGGTCTGTATGTCAAGCCTGCCGACAAAAAGCAGGCGGCTATGTACCAGATCTATATGAAGGATTCGTACATGGACGTATATGCCCGTGTCTTCCGCGATTATAACCATACGATCGTTATGGATACGATCAGTGCCGAGTTCCCGTTCGACAATACGGTTTACCATAACAATACGTCGGTCAATGTCGTCGAACACGACTATGCCGGCAGCTTGGTGACGGCCATTAACGACACGCTGCCCACATCGCAGCCGTTGTCGAAGGTATACATCCAGAATCTGGGCGGCGTGATCACCTACCTGCGGTTTACCGACCGGTTGATCGAGGCGATCGAGGCACTGAAGCTGCACGAAGGCGTCCAATACCGGGATATCGCGATCAATCAGGCGATGTTCTTTATCAAGATGGACGATGCGACGATCGGGACGATGAATGCCGCGCAGTCGCGCCTGGGGATGTACTATCGCTATAAATATCCGATCGCAACGATTCCCGACTACCAGTACGAGTATGAGGCGGAGGGCAACGAACTGCCTTACGGCGGCTATCTGGCCCGCTCGCTGGGGATGTACCAAATGGATGTCACGTCGTATGTCCAGAAGTTGGTCCACAACGAGTCCACTCCGCGGACAGTCTTTCTCGGGGCGACGGCCGGCGCCGACTTCTCGTTCGGGGAGGTGGCGCTGCTGGGGTCGGCCTCGCCAGGAGGCGTCCAACTCAAACTGACATATACTTTAATTAAATAAAAATTGAAGGCGAACCTAAAGAGAGAGACTTTAGGTTTTCCTTTTTTGTGCAGATGACCATGCAGGAAAATTTAGTAATCGTCGAGTCACCGGCCAAGGCCAAAACCATAGAGAAGTTCCTGGGTAAGGATTACGTCGTCAAGTCGAGCTTCGGACATATCCGCGACCTGGCCAAGAAAGACCTGGGGATCGATATCGACAACGACTTTGCTCCGGTTTACGAGGTGGCTCCCGATAAGAAGAAGGTGGTGAGCGAGCTGTCCAAGCTGGCCAAGGGTGCCAAGGCTGTCTGGCTCGCGTCCGATGAAGACCGCGAGGGAGAGGCGATCGCCTGGCACCTTACGCAGGTGCTGGGGCTCGACGTGGCCTCCACGCGGCGCATCGTGTTCCATGAGATCACCAGGAACGCCATCCTGCATGCGGTCGAGAATCCGCGTACGGTCAATATGGACCTCGTGAACGCCCAGCAGGCTCGCCGCGTGCTTGACCGCCTGGTCGGTTTCGAGCTTTCGCCCGTGCTGTGGAAGAAGGTCAAGCCTTCGCTTTCGGCCGGCCGCGTGCAGAGCGTGGCCGTGAGGCTGATCGTCGAGCGCGAGCGTGAGATCATCGGTTTCAAACCGGCCGAGTATTTCCGGGTGACGGGCCAGTTCCATGCGCCGGGGAGCAAAGCCGCGTTCCGCGCCGAGCTCAACAAGCGGTTCAAGACCGAGGCCGAGATGTCGGCTTTCCTCGAAAAGTGCCGCGATGCAGCGTACACGGTGACCCGCATCGAGCAGAAACCGGCCCGCAAGTCGCCGCCCGCGCCGTTCACCACCTCGACGCTCCAGCAGGAGGCCGGGCGCAAGTTCGGGATGTCGGTCGCGCAGATCATGTCGGTGGCTCAGAAGCTGTACGAGGCGGGTTGGATCACCTATATGCGTACCGACTCGGTCAACCTGTCGGGACAGGCCATTGCGGCGGCCAAGGCCGAGATTACGAGCCGCTTCGGCGAGCAGTATTCGGAGGTGAGGAACTATAAGACCAAGTCGAAAGGCGCACAGGAAGCACACGAGGCGATCCGCCCGGCTTATATGAATCAGGCGACGATCGAGGGTACGCCGCAGGAGAAGAGGCTCTACGAGCTGATCTGGAAACGGACGCTCGCTTCGCAGATGGCTGCGGCCCGGACCGAGAAAACGACGATCGACATTGCGGTAAGCGGCGCTCAGGAGTTGTTCGTGGCCAGCGGCGAGGTGATCAAGTTCGACGGTTTCCTCAAGCTGTACAGCGAGTCGGTCGAGGACGACCACAGCGAATCGGAGGAGGCTGTGCTGCCTCCGGTCAAGCAGGGCGATGCACTTGCTGCCGATGCGATCACCGCTACGCAGCGCTTTACGCAGAGTCCGCCGCGGTACAGCGAGGCATCGCTCGTCAAGACGCTCGAAGAGCTCGGGATCGGGCGTCCGTCGACCTATGCCCCGACCATTTCGACGATCATCTCGCGTGGCTACGTGATCAAGGAGAGCCGCGAGGGTGCCCCGCGCGGCTACCGGCAATGGACGCTCGCCGGAGGCAAGGTCACGGACAAGGAACTCACCGAGACGGTCGGCAAGGAGAAGAACAAGCTGCTACCCACCGATATCGGTATGGTGGTCAATGACTACCTCGAGCAGCAGTTCCAGGATATCCTCGACTATAACTTCACGGCTAAGGTCGAGAAGGAGTTCGACGAGATCGCTGAGGGTAAGAAGAGCTGGGTCGAGATGCTGCACGGGTTCTACAGCGATTTCCATAAGACGGTCGAGACGGCCCTCAGTACGGCGCCCGAGCGCAGCCACCAGGTCCGCCATCTCGGTGTCGATCCGGTGAGCGGCAAGGAGATCATCGCGCGCATCGGCAAGTTCGGCCCGATGGTCCAGAAGGGCGGTACGACCGAAGGCGATAAGCCGGTCTATGCCAGTCTTAAGAAGGGGCAACTGATCGCATCGCTGACGCTCGAAGAGGCCCTTGAGTTGTTTGCGCTGCCCCGCTCGCTCGGCGAGTACGAAGGGAAAGAGGTGGTCATCGGTATCGGCCGTTTCGGCCCATACGCGCGCCACGACGGTAAGTTCTACTCACTGGCCAAGACCGATGACCCGTATACGATCACCCTCGATCGGGCTACCGAGCTGATCGTGCAGAAGAAGGCGCAGCAGGAGGCGATGAAGACGCCGATCCACTCGTTCGCCGACGGAGAGATTCAGGTGCTTAACGGCCGATACGGGCCTTATATCGCATCCGGAGGTAAGAACTACCGTATCCCGAAGGGAACCGATCCGGCGTCGCTCACGGAAGAGCAGTGCCGCGAGATCATGGCCAAATCGAAGAAGTAAATATGGGCATTTCAGATAAAAGGACGCCGATGGCGTCCTTTTTTTGTGTCTTTGTTGTGCCGGGGGTGTGCCTTCCATCACTTGGCCGTATGGCATTCCAGGGGGTGGATCGGGGCAGGAGTTGCTGTCCGGGCCATGTGCCTTTCGAAGTCGAGATACCCGGCCGGCGGGGTGTTCCCGCCCTCTCTCCGCACGTCGTTTTTCGTACGATTGCCATGGTAGGCGGGGTGCACGGGAGGTTGCCCCGGTCGATTGCAGGCTGATTTTTAAAAATCATTAAAAATAGCATGCTCCGGATCATGGGAATTGACGCGTGTTTTGTATATTTGTTCTGACAGACCGTTTTGCGGGGTCCGATGGCGGGCACGGTTGCCGTGCAGGCGGCGAGCATGGACCGGAGGTCCCCGAGGGGGCTGTTCACAACCCTAAAATTATTTACCGATGAAAAAAGTGATAACCTTCATTGCGGGCGCGCTGTTGCTGGCTGCCTGCACGCCCAAGGCGCAGGTCGAGCCTTATGAGCTGATCTCGGCCGAGGCGTTCGACACGACGCTCAACGGCCAGGCGGTGACGCTGTTCACGATGGTCAACAAGAACGGCATGGCCGCGCAGGTGACCAATTACGGCGCGCGCCTGGTGAGCCTGTGGGTCCCGGCCCGCGACGGATCGTTCAAGGATGTCGTGTGGGGCTACGAGAGCATTGCCGACTATCTTGATCCCGGTACCGACGTTTACTCGGGGCCGGTGGTGGGCCGCTATGGTAACCGGATCAATAAGGGCAGGTTCACGCTCGACGGCAAAGAGTACCAGTTGACGATCAACGATGGTGAGAACCACCTGCATGGTGGCAGCGGCGGCTTCTGGAGCAAGGTGTGGCAGGGGCGCAGCGTGATCAACGCAGACAGCAGCGAGTCGGTCGTGCTGACCTATCAGTCGCCTGACGGTGAGGAGGGCTATCCGGGCAACCTTTCGATCACGGTGACCTATACGCTGACCAATGAGAACCAGTTGGTGATCGGCTACGAGGCGACGACCGATGCCCCGACGGTGATCAACCCGACGAGCCACTCGTACTTCAACCTGCATGGCACGACGGCCCAGTCGACCAATTCGCACGTCCTGCAGATCAATGCCGGTAGTTTTACGCCGACCGATGCGGGCCTGATCCCGACCGGTGAGATCGCTTCGGTCGAGGGCACGCCGCTCGACTTCCGTCAGCCCACGCCGATCGGCGAGCGCATCGAGGCTGATTTCGAACCGATGAAGCTGGCCAAGGGCTATGACCATAACTGGGTGCTCGACAAAACCGGGAGTGCGTTCAGCGAGGCCGCGGTGGTCTACGAGCCGGCGACCGGTATCGTGATGACCGTTACGACCGACCAGCCGGGCATGCAGTTCTACAGTGGTAACTTTATGGACGGCAAGGATACCGGCAAGCGAGGAGATAAGCACAACTTCCGCACGGGTGTGGCTTTCGAGACGCAGAACTTCCCCGATGCGCCCAATCATCCGAACTTCCCGAATCCGGTGCTGCGTCCGGGTGAAACCTATATGCAGACCTGCATTTACGCCTTCGGGACGAAGTAGGCGCTTCGCGCGCCGGCCTTTGCGGACCGGTGCCGGGTGCGGCCTGATCCGATATGTGAGTCCCGGCGGCACGCTGCCGCCGGGACTCTTTTGTCTGAGCCGAACCGGTGATGCGGTCGTTGCTGCCGGTGAGCCATTCGCGGCCGGCGCGGTGCTCTGACCGGGCTGCCGTATCTTTGTCTGATGCGCCGGCGCGGTATGGAATCGCGTTTGGGGATACGTGGCCCCCGGCCGGACTATGTACGTGATTATACTGATAAACCTATGCGTATACGTATCTTTTGTGATTTGATGCTGGCCTGTGCCGCTATGCTGACCTGCGGTGCTGCGTCGCTGAGGGCGGCCAGCCCGGCGACCTATGTCAATCCGGTACTCCGCCACGGGCAGGACCCCTGGATCGTCAAGTATGACGGCCGGTACTACTATTGCTGTGCCACCGGCAGCGGCATTGCGGTCTCGGCGTCGTCTGATCTGCACCGGATCAGTCGCCCGAGGGTGGTCTGGACTGCGCCCGGGAAGGGTTGGAACCGGTCGTGCATTTGGGCTCCCGAGCTGCACCCGTACGGCGGCCGGTGGTATATTTACTATGCTGCCGGCGAGTCGGGTCCCCCGTTCATCCATCAGCGGACGGGTGTGCTCGAGTCGGTGGACGACGACCCGATGGGACCTTATGTCGACCGGGGGATGCTCTATACGGGCGATACGCCCGGCGTGCCGGGGTCGAACCGCTGGTCGATCGACTTCACGCTGTTGGAGTACGGCGGTAAACTTTACGGCATCTGGTCGGGCTGGGCCGATGCCGCCGATACGGATAAGACCGAGCAGAACCTCTACATCGCCGAAATGTCCGACCCGTGCACCGTGTCCTCGCCGCGCGTGCTGATCTCCGAGCCGGACCGGCAGTACGAGCAGGGCCCACTGCCGCTGAACGAGGGTCCTCAGGTATTGCGGAGCGGCGACGATCTCTTTATCGTGTACTCGTGCGGCCAGTCGTGGCTGTCGAGCTATAAGCTCTCGTACCTGAAGTTGAAGCCCGGCGCCGATCCTATGCGCCGTGCAAGCTGGACCAAGAGCCGTCGTCCCGTATTCGAGGGTACGGACGAGGTGTTCGGCGTGGGGCATGCCAGTTTTACCACGTCGCCCGACGATACGGAACATTATATCGTTTATCACTCGAAGATCGCTCCAGAACCGGGTTGGAACCGTGATGTACGTATCCAGCGTTTCGGTTTCGACCGGCGAGGGCGTCCCGTTTTCGGCCGTCCGGTGCCTGCGGGTGTACCCCTGCCCCTGCCGTCGGGGAGCATAACCTGTCCATCCGAAAAATAGCTGCTGATGATCTTTTCTTCTTCCTTTGTGCCGTGTATCATGTGCCTGTTGGGGTGCATTGTCCCGGGTCTGTTGTGGGCGGCCGGGTCGGATCGCGGTGCTGCGGACCAGTCGTCGGGCCCGCAGCGCATTGTTGCTGTGGCCGGGCGACCGGCCGTCGTGCTGCGCTCGAAGGGGCTCAGGGCTTCGTTTGATGACCGGGGCGACCTGATCGCGCTCGGCGACGGCCGCAGGCTCCCTCTGCTGTCGACCTCCGGCGGGGGCATGTGGCGCATCACGCTGATGGACGGCCGGACGATCTCGGCCCGCGATTTCGCCCCGCAGGAGGTGGTCGGTCGGTCGTTCGCGCCCGACAGTGCCGTGTACACCTATACAGGCCCTGATACTGAACTCGGGCTGTATCTGGCTGTGCGCGACGGCATGCTCGAGGCGTGGCTGCATATCGTCCGGCTGCCCGGTGACGCGAGGCTCGTTGCGCTGCCGGCCTCGCTCGATCTCGATCCGGCGCAGCTCGACCATGTGATCTACCCGAGCGAGCAGGGCGTCAAACTCCGTCCGTCGTTTTATACGCGCGATTCGACCTCGACGCGCTGGACGATGCGGATGGCCGGCGATGCGATGCTCCGCGAGGTGGCCGGTATAGGTTGCCGGATGGTCCCGGTCACCGGGGCGATGGACAAGCTGACGGTCGTTGATGCCGGGCGTGCTGTGCTCGGCGACTCGCTCGCCGCATATTGGGAGGGCCGGCCGCAGGTCGTGGCTCGGCCTCCGGTACAATTGCCGGACATCACGTTGATCGACTCGCCGCAAGGGGCTTTCCTCGGAGGCCACCGGGTGGGGCGGGGGATGCTGTTGCGTTTCGGCGGCAAGGTGTCGCGCCCCGACGGTCCGGCAGCGGTGCGGACCGTGTCGGCGTTCCTGGAGGCCTGGCGCGATGGTGCGGTTTCGGAGGATCGTGCGCCGGGACGTTCGCGGATCGTGGTGCTCGATATTGATAATTGCCCTGCGTTCAACGGCTGGAGTGAAACGCCGGTTGCGATGTGGCTGGACGGGCTGGCCGCAGGGGGCGGAACGCCCGCGGGTATGACCACCCGCATGGGTAACGCGGATACGGCCTGCTGGCAGGGGAGTGACGCTGCTGCGAGTGGCGCTTCGTGTCCGAAACGGCATGGCGCCCCGAAGCCGGCGCGGCAGCCCGGCGGGAGTAGCGGAGCGGCCGCGGTCCGGACCATGGACGGGCTGTTGGCGGCGCTGGCCGATCCGGCCGTGCTGGCCGTGGTCAATCCCTACGGCGAGTCGGTGCCGCTCGGCTTCCGGTCGGCCGGCGAGTTGACGGCCGCTGTTCGGGATTATCTTCAGCGGGGTGGCATATGGGTCGAGACGGGTGGCTACCCGTTCTTCAACCATCTTGTACCTCCTGCCTATAACCGAATGCATGACGTTTATCCCTATGCCTTTGCCGACTTTTTCCGCATCGAGGGGCATCGCGGCGGCGTCAGCCTTTACGGGGTGCAGGATGCCCGCGATCCGCAGACGGTGTTCGTTCCGCTCGAGTGGGAGACGTGGGGCGACGCCGCGGGCGGCCATGCCGGCCGGGCCTGGCAGCTGTTCGTCGATGGCGACCGGGGTGGCCGGACGCCTGTTGTACGGTTCAGTGCGGGCCGGTCGGTCGAGGCCGACGTGGCCGCTTACCGCGATGCCAACGGCTTTGCACGTCCGCTTGCCGATAAGATGGACTCTGCTACGCTCGAAATATGGAAGCGTTCGCTGCTCATTAAATACGGGGGCTTTGCGCTCCGCGACCAGATCGATTTTGCCCGTTATCTCCCACGCCCGGCGGTCGTCCATGTGCTCGATTTCCTGCACGGCGGTTTCGATAAGCAATATCCCGACCATCTGCCTCCGCATCCTTCGCGCGGTACGATCGACGACCTGCGTGCGCTGGTCGATACGCTCCACGCCTACGGCCACCTGTTCATGCCCTACACCAACCATACCTGGTGGAGCGACGACCCGCGCGGCGAGTGGTTCCGCACGCACGGGGAGGAGGCGCTTTCGCTCGATTACCACGGTAAGCCGATGCGGGAGGACTACGGCGGCAACTATGGGTGGACCGTCTGCCCGTGGCATCCCGACGTGGCCGGCGGCGAACGGATGCTGGCCCGGCAGTTCGCCGATCTGGGGAGCGACATTCTGTTCGAGGACCAGTCGGGCGCGCGCGGCTGGATCGGACTCGACTTCAACCCGGCTGCCCCGGCGCCGCACGCCTACCAGCAGGGGCTGATCAACCTGTCGACCGATGCCGCGTGCTACCGCCCGCTCTCGACCGAGCAGGGCTTCGACCGCATGATCGCCGCCCAGTCGCAGTTCGCGGGTCTCACGTGGAAGCTGGTGCCGTACGACCGCATGCCGTTCTGGCTCAGCTTCTGGTTGCGCGGTTACCGCGATCTGCTGCACGAGGACGATTACGAGGCTTTCCCGCTGGCCCAGACGGTTGCCGGCGGCGATGCGCTGTTCGCGCCCCACCTCGGCGACCCGATCGCCACGAGCTCCGGGGGGGTCGCCTGGTCGCTCGCGCTCGGCTATCAGCTTTTCGCCTCGCTCTGGACCGTGCAGATGTTCGACGCTGAGTATATGGCCTGGCTCGGCTTCCTGTCCGATCTGCAGCGCTGGGTCGCGGCTTACTGTATGGGTACGGCGCCGACCGGCTTCCGTTACCTCAGCGGTAGCGGCAATACCGGGGTGATCGAGGCCAGGTACGGTCCAATGCGTGTCGTGGCCAACCTCAGTGCCGGGCCTTACCGGCTCGGTGGCGGCATCGTCATCGCCCCCAAAGGGTTCTATGCCGTTTCGCCCGAGGCCCGGGCGGGCTACCTGCTCCGCTATGGCCGCGAGCGCTACGATACGCCCCGCTACCTGATCGACCACCGTGACACCGGGTTGAAAATTTACGAGTTGGCGCGTTAAACCGGCAAATTCGATTATTTTTGTATCCGTACTGTGTCCTAACCCTGGAAATTATAATCTAAAAACGACCGATATGAAGAAAATCCTGACTGTGATCGCTGCGGCACTGCTCGGTGCCTGTGCCCCGAAGCCGCAGGCTGTCGTCATCAACAATCCGTTGCCTATCGCGCTGGGCGACCCGTATATCCTGCTCGCCTCCGACGGCAATTACTATATGTACGGTACGGGCGGGGTGCGCGACGGTTTTGCCGCCTACCGCTCGCCTGACCTCGTCACGTGGGACTCGCTGGGGCAGGTCTATACCGGTAATACCGACTCGTCGTGGGCCGTCGCCAATTTCTGGGCTCCCGAGGTATACGAGAGGGATGGCAGGTATTATATGTTCTTCAGCGCCGACTGGCGTGAGAATCCGACGAACGAACTCGAGAACTTCAAGATCGGCGTGGCCGTAGCCGACACGCCGGCCGGTCCGTTCCGCGAGCTGACTGCGGGTCCGCTTTTCGACCCGGGCTATCCGATCATCGATGCCAATGTGTTCTGCGACGAGGACGGGCGTTGTTACCTCTATTTCTCGCGCTGCTGCTACAAGCATCCGGTCGAGAGCGAGGTGGCCGACTGGGCGCGCGAGCAGGGTATGTTCGACGAGATCGAGGAGAGCTGGATCTACGGGGTCGAGTTGAAGCCCGACTTCAGCGGTGTTATCGGCGAGCCGGTGCTGCTGCTCCAGCCGCCTGTGGCGATGAACGATGCGCAGAGCGAGTGGGAGAGCCGCTCGGTGACTTCGGGCGAGGTCAACCGCCGCTGGACCGAGGGTTCTGTGACCTTCCGCAAGGGCGACACCTACTATATGATGTATTCGGCCAACTTCTTCGGCGGTAAGAATTACGCCGTGGGCTATGCTACGGCCGAGAGTCCGCTCGGCCCCTATACGAAGGCGGTCAACAACCCCGTGCTTGAGAAGAACGTCGAGAAAGGCGGCGTGGTGACCGGAACGGGTCATAACAGCATCACATGGTCGAAAGACGGCAAGACGATGTACTGCGTATATCATGGTCGTACATCGGCGACGGGCGATGCCCGCGTGGTCTTTATCGACGAGATGGAGATACTGCCCGACGGGCAGTTGGTTGTGCATGGTCCGACGACGGGGCCTGCCGCCGAATAGTATATCGACAGACGGCGGACGCTCCCGGCCGATCGGCCGTTGCGGCGTATCTGCGGTTGCTGCTAATAGACCTTCCCGGTATCGTACCAACGATGCCGGGAAGGTCTGATAATATACGGTGCGGTTCTGAGGCTTCGACCTACCGGCTCATGCTCGCCTGAGGTGCTGGCCTTTCCGGATGGTGGTCCCGATGTCGGCCTTTAGGGGGCCGTGAAGGTATGACCGTACGATTATCTGGTCTTGCCCGGTGCCGGGTACCTGTGGGTCGCGTCGTCGAGGACCGGTATCCAGTCGAGATGTTCGCCCGGGGTCGGGCGGGAGAAAGGTTTGTATCCCGGTGTTTGTAAAGGAACCGGCCGGTGTGGCTTTTCCGGTACGGGGATCATACCGCCAGGCTTTGATCCGTTTGCCCTTGATGGCATCGGTCCTCACGGTGAACCGGTGTCTCACCGGAATGTATAACCGGGCGTATGGGCTGTCAGAGTCGCCAGTGGCCATGAACCGGCACTTGGCGGCGTCGGGTACCGCGGCCGGAGTGGCGGCTTTCGCGACGATCCCGGAGCCGGTATCTGGGTAAAACAGGGGCGAGACTCGATCAGGAGGCGTCCATATTGCACCTGCCCGGCACCGGGCTGATCCATACCTTCCTGCCAGCTCATCAGCGGGATGTGCTGCGGTACCCGTTTTACCGGTTCATACATCGGTCAGACCGGATTACAATCGTACGCATGGCCGCAGGCGCCGTTGAGCAGGTTTCTGTACATGGCCGTGCGGACATCTGCTGCGGTCGAGTGGCCCGGCTTGTCCGCCTTGAACGAGATGGGATGGTCCTCGTAGAGCGGCTCGCCGTCGGGTACGGGTTCGGCCGGCCGGCGGTTGTAGTCATCGAGCGTCCGGCTGTACGACTCATATTCCGCCTCATGTTCGTTCTGCCGCATATTGAAGTCGAATGGCGGATCGTTGTGGAATCACCGGGCTGATGCCGACCATCCGATGGTGGCGGTGACGAAATACGTGCCGCCATCGTCTTTGCGGCCGCGTGCTGTGGCCTGGACGGTCAGCTTCTGTGTCTCGCTGTCGATATTGCGGTCGCCGCCGAGTATCCCGATGATTTGGGCATCTCGATAGCGGCGGCCGAGGAGTTCGCCGTAGATCTCGGCGCGGCGTGAGTCGAGCTGCGGCGGGTTGCCGTTTTCCTGTTGCGCCCCAGGAGGGGAGTACCCCGATCTGCAACTCCGGTTCGTTGGCCGGTTGGCGGTGTGGTCAACGTGGTCCCCATAGTCGTTTACCGGGCCATCGCGTATAGCCCCGGACACGCCGGATCGAAGTCCTCGAATGGCAGATACCCGTGTAGGTATTGGGTTTGTACAAGCTCTCGAGCTGTCTGCGCGACATCCTGAATGTGTCCGTGAAGCCTTTGGCGGTTCGCGAGGTGTTGTGACCCTTTTCCCGGTTGAACCTGTGCAACAGTTCCGAGGCCGTGTCTCCCAGATAGAGATATGGGGTCGTTCTCATATTACAGGTAGCGGCGATTTTCGGATATCCGAAGGTGTTGACGGTTATCGGGTCGGGGCCTCCCGGGTTGGCGCAGCCTGTATCCGGACTGATCGCACAACCGCAAATACTAAGGAGTGCCAGAAAGTAGCGAAAGGTGCCCGGCATGGCCTGAGGGGCGATGGACAGGGCAGAAGTGCGGCGTATATTGCCCGGTTTATGAGATTGTTGCCGAAGGTTTCCCCAAGGTATATCCTAAAAAGCAAAGAAGGCAGGAACATCGTTCCTGCCTTCTTTCGGTAAGTGTATTCGACTATGCATCCGGAGCATCGAGCCAGAACGGGTTCTGGACGATATTCGCGTTCTTGTCGATAATGGGCTGCGGAATGGGCCACAGGTAGAACTTCTTGAACCAGCGACGCTCGATCGTGTTACGGTCGGTCACCGTGAAGAATTTCTCGCGGGTAGCCTGGTTGTTGTAATCGATCGTTACGCTGATGTCGAAGCCGCGCATACGCTTGTTCCAGTGCTGCTGTGCGATCTTCCAGCGACGGAAGTTGTGGTAGTTCTGACCTTCGAGAGCCATCTCTACGACCAGCTCGTTGCGAACGGCCTGCTTCCAGTCAGAGGGAATAGGAATCTGGCCCTCACCGCTTCCGTAGGTCGGAATACCGGCACGCTCACGAACCTCGTTGACAAGCTGTACACCCAAAGGCTGGTTCTCACCAAGTTCTGCCAGTACCTCTGCATAGTGCAGGTTCATCTCGGCGAGACGGAGCAGCATCGACGGGCGACGCGCCATGGTGTTACGCTGGTTCGGGATACAGGTCAGGGTCGTCAGCTTGATACCCTGCATACCCGTCGGGGGCGAGTCGAAGGTCGGGCCACCACTATGCTGGTTCATAGCGTACTGAGCATAGTTGTTCGGAGCGAGACCCTTGTTGGGACGATATCTGTCCTGCCACTGCACGTTCGTGTAGAAACGGGGCTCGCGGCCGACGAACATGTTGAACGTATTCCTGTCGCAGACAACACCGACTTCGCGTGACTCAGTACCGTAGTTGTACTTGGTCGGAACTTTGACCTTATACGGCTTGGTCGAGAAACCGGTAGCCTTGTACGGTACGAAAGTGTCGCCATCCATCCAGCCGGCCTCAGGATCCGTGATCGGACGGCCGTTCTCGGTAAAGTAACGCTCGAGAGCATCAACCGTGATACCCATACAGCCGCTGAATCCGGTCATACCACGCGGGAGGCAGAAATCCTCGAAATACCACAGCGTCGGGTCGTAGTTGTTGTCTCCACCGTATTTACCGGCTACGCGGTACCAGATCATCTCCTTGTTCTTATCTGCATCGGTCAGGAAGAGGTTGGTCAGCGACATGATCGGGTCGAGCTTGCCGTCGTCCGTGTACTCCTTGTACAGCGTGTACTTGTTCTTGCTGGTGTTGTAGTCAAAGAACTTAGCGTAAGCGGTCTTGGCATCCTGCCATTTCTGCGGATCATTCTCGGTACCCTGGTCGAAGATAAAGGTTCCGTCAGGATTCTTGTACTTCTTGAAGTCGGGGTTACCGTTGAACAGCGGGCTGGCAGCCCAGAGGCGTACCTCAGCGGCCATAGCCAGAGCGGTACCACGCAGCGGACGACCGATATCGCGGTTGAGGTAATTCTCGTCGTAGTTGTCGGGCAATCCGTCCTCGCCTCCGAGCTCGTCGAACTCGTTCCACAGCCAGTCGGTGATCGTGTTGATGTTCGTACGCGGCAGCAGCAGCTCGCTGGTCGGCGCAGTCGACGGGATCACCTTGGTAATGAGCGGGAACGGCCCGTAGAACTGGAGCATCTTGAAGTAGTGGTACGCGATCAGGAAGCGTGCCTCCTTCTTGTACCGCTCGATACGGTCGGCAGGCAGGTTAGGCAGCGGCTGCGCCTTCTCGATGAAGATGTATGCCGTACGTACGATCTTGTAGGTCTCCGACCAAAGGTTGCTACGGTAGTCCGAAGGCGACCAGTTACCCGGGATAACCGCGATCGGCCACATCTCGAACGTTCCGAGCTGCGGATGGCAGGTGAGCTCGTCGCCGAGCAGCATCGTACCTTCGGTAGCAGTCTGGTCGCGATAGCCGTCCTTTACCCATGAGTAAACATTGGAAAGCCATTCTTCCGTGTAGGTCTCGTTCGAGAAGACGAGATCCTCCGTCAGGATGTTATCCGGCGCAATATCCAGAAACTTGTTGCACGACGACAGCCCTAACAGAACCGCAGAGCATGCAACGATTTTTATCAGTGTTTTTTTCATAGTTGTACAGTTTTTAGACTTACACAATTTAGAACGCTACTTCTACGCCGACCGTATAAGCTTTCAAGTTCGGGTATGCTGCACCGTTGCCCGAGGTAACTTCCGGATCCCATAGGTCGAACTTCGAGAAGGTCAGGATGTTGGTACCGCGAAGGAACAGACGGGCGTTGCGCATGCGGGCTGCGTTCTGCCATTTCTTCGGCAGGGTGAAGCCCAGTTCGATGTTCTTCAGACGGAGGAAGTTACCGTTAACCATCCACCAAGACGAGTACTGCGAGTTGTTGGTGCTCTTACCGATAGTGAGGCGCGGCCAGAATACATCCTGATTCGGAATTTCAGGAGTCCAGCGGTCGTCTACGTTCGTGTAGATGTTGCCCGTCGAACCAGCACCGGTACCCGGCAGCTCCATCGTCAGCATATAGTCATAGTTGCCTACACCCTGGAAGAAGAAGCTGAAGTCGAGCCATTTCCATACGAGATTGGCGCCGAAACCGTAGTTGATCTCACCGAAGTTATAGGGGTGGCCCTTGAACTCCTTGTCGAGGGCGTCGATGATACCGTCGCCGTTGACATCCTTGTACTTGATATCACCAGGCTTAACAACACCGAACGTCGGCGAGGGTACGCCTTCTTTTAGCTCGCCGGTCCATTTGTTGGCGAAGTCGTCATCCGTATACAGGCCCTCGGCGACAAGCATTGCGTCGGTGAACCAGGGGTGGCCCAGCTGTGAACGGGTGGTACCCAGGATCGAAGCGGGTTCGTCGAACTCGGTAACCTTGTTGCGGATGAACGAGAACGTACCGCGGAAGCTTACGTAGAGGTCTTTGTTGATCTGGTGGTTGTAGAGCAGGGTAGCCTCGATACCGCGGTTCTCCATCTTACCGTAGTTGGCGTACGGAGTGGTCGAGAAACCGGCGATTTCCGGAATGGTCTTACGCTGCATGAAGATATCCTTACGTTTTGCGAGGAAGGCCTCAACCGTCAGGTCGATCTTGTTCAACAGGCCGATTTCGAGGCCGACGTTGTACTTGGTCTCAGTCTCCCAGGTCAGACCGTCTGCACCGAACTCACCCTGGCGCTTACCCGAATAGTAGGTTGCGAGGTTGTAACCGTAGCTGTAACCAGCCTGGCCGCTGTAAACCGTGGTGATGTAACCCCAACGTTTGTTGTTAGGCATCACGTCATTACCCAGCTGACCCCAAGATGCACGGATCTTCAGTTTGTTGAGCACGTCGCGTGAGCCTTCCATGAATTTCTCATTGGTGATCATCCAGCCCACAGCCACCGACGGGAAGAAACCGTAGCGGAGACCCGGAGCGAAGTTATCAGTACCGTTGTAACCGAAGTTGAACTCTGCGAAGTAGCGGTTGTCATAGCTATAGGCTGCGCGACCGGCGATACCCATACGGCGTTTCGGGAAGAAGAGCTGAAGGTCGTTGCCGATACCGTCACCGAAGAGGTAGTCTTTCAGGTTACCGGTAAGCAGCAGGCCCATCGTATGCTTGCCGAAAGCGCGGTCGTATGCGACTTTCCACTCGCCGTACTTGGTACGGTTACCACCGGCATAGGCGCGTGAAGTCAGGAAGTTGGTACCGGTGATGTGCTTGTTGAACACCTTGTTAGTAACCGTTACGCCGTCGTCAGCCACATCGTAGCTGGCCAGCTGCCAGTAGTCTGCAGCGAAGTCACGGTGACGGTTGTTCCACGAGTATGCGTCATACGAGAAGGCGGCAGACATTTTCAGGCCGGTCAGCGGCTTCCATACCTTACCCCAGTCCTGCTCAACGGCGATCAAGCTGTTGAGGGTGGTGTTAAAGTACTGTGCGTAACCGGTCTGGGTCAGAGCGGCCCACGGGTTGACACGTGCAGGGATCATCGGAATGGTTCCATTCGAGTACAGCTTCGGAATGGCGATCGGGTTTTCGCTGAAAGCCTGATTAAAAGTGGTCCCGACAGTAGTGTGCGGCAGGTTCTCATCGCTGATACGCGTACCGACGCTGAAGGTTACCAGCGTCGAGTTCGTAACGTTGATGTCGATCGTACTGCGGACGTTGATCTGGTTCAGCTTGTTCTTCGAGTTCCACGGGCGGGTCTCATCCCACGTGGTGAGGCCGCGACCGTTGTACAGAGCGGCAACCAGGCTATAACGGATCAGCTCGGTACCACCGCTCACGTCGATCGAAGCCTTGTCCGAACCGGCCCAATCACGGAAACATTCATCGAGCCAGTTTACACTCGGCCAGGCATCTGTATCAACACCATTGCGGGTGTTGTCGATCTGCTGCTGGGTGAACATCTTGCGGCCGGGGCCGTTGAGCAGCTCGTTGGCCGCATTGGTGACCTCCATGTACTTGGCACCGTCTACGAATTCCGGCATCTTAACCGGAGTGTTGAAGCTGTGCTCGTAACGGGCGGTAACGACGGGCTTGCCGACCTGACCGCGCTTGGTCGTGATGATCACAACGCCGTTGGCACCGCGCACACCGTACACGGCCGATGCTGCAGCGTCCTTCAGCACGGAGATGGTTTCGATTTCGTCGACCGAAACGGTGTTCATGTCGCGCTCAACACCGTCCACCAGTACGAGAGGAGCCTGTCCTTCGCCTACGAACGTGTTGACACCACGGATCAGGAAGGTGGCACCTGCAACGGGGTGACCACTCTTCTGCTGAACAACCACACCTGCCAGCTGGCCGGCCAGAGCGGTCGACAGACGAACCGACGTGTTACCTTTCAGGGCGGTCGGAGAGACCGTCGCGATAGAACCCACGACGCTCTCGCGCTTCTGCGTGTTCAGACCGGTAACGACGACTTCGTCCACACCGACGGTCGCATCCTCAAGGACAACGACCAGCGGCTTGTCGTTTTCAATTTTGATATCGGTGGTTTTGTAACCGATATAGGTGAACTCGAGTACTGCGCCTTGCGGGGCTACGTTGTACATCGTGAATGCACCTTTATTGTCTGTGGCCAGGATGTTGTTTGTACCTTTTTCCTGTACCACAACGCCAATCAGGGGATCGCCCGCTTGATTCTTCACGACACCCGTGATTCTCAGCGTACGTGCCTCCTGGCTATTTGCCGTCAGAGAGCTGCCGACAAATAATAAAGACATTATTAATACGGTAAATATTCTTTTCATATCATCAGATAGTTTTAGGTTGATATCAAATGCATGATTCTTCCATTCGACCCTGGCATCTTCATTGTACGGTTGATCGGGTCTGGGTCGCGAGAAAGACGTAGAGTGAGTGCTGCGTCGCTTTTGCTGATTGCCCGGTAGAAAGGTCTCAGGGACTACCGGGAAAAGGACGTATTGTGCAAACTCTGGCAGTGGGCTGTGTCTCCTCTGATCTTAACATCAGGAGAGCACCCGCTTCTGGCCCTGCGCACTGCTGTCCCGTAGGCGGGAGCCGTGGCGCTGACAGTTAGGAGGGTTCTTCTCATACAATCATTTTAGGTTAAGTGAAACATATTCAGTTTAAGTATTCGAGACTGCGCATCTCTGCATTGCCGATGCAGTTATTATAGCAAATGTAAAATTAAATTCGGTTAAAAACAATAGTCCCGGTTGTTCCGTGTCCGTTACCGGGATGGCTGCCATGCGTCAAATTCGCATACCTACACTCCTCCGTACGGTTTCCGGCTAATCCAAAGATATAAAATTTTTTTTATAATCTGCTTCAATCTTTTGTAAAAAAGTGTGTCCACATTGCCGGTCTCACTCCGGCGAAACATGCAAAATCGCCGTTGTACGACGTGTCTCACAGGCTGGACGACCGGAAGGTATCCCGGTTGCGCGGGAGGTGCAAAATATTGCCCGGGCCCGGCGATCGCAATGCCTGGTTCCCGTGTCCGCCACGGGTTGTTTGCACGCGGCTGCAGGTGTTTCTGTCGGAGTTGGATGCACCCTTAGCGCTGCTGTTTGGTCATTTGTTCCATATAGACGCGAAAGTGTCTCCTTTTGTTGCGTGGATTGTGAGAAAAATGCAACAAAGTCTGCGCTTTTTGGTGAATAATGAAACATTGAGAGCTTGTCGGAACCTTATTTCGCAATTGTACGACCTGTGTTGGGGGGTCATTGATTCAGCCATTCCCGGAATCCCTGTACCCGGTCGGCGCTGACGATAGCGTCCGTACTGTCGGGCGGGACGGGTTTGAGCAGGATCTTGATCCGGTTGTTCGAGTAGCGTATCATCTCCCGGATCGCGCTGAAACTGACGATGAACCGCCGATTGATCCGGAAGAACAGGTCGGGGTCGAGCCGCTCGCTGAGCGTGGCGATCGTTTGGTGGATGAGGTAGCTGTTGCCTTCGTGCGTGAAGAGCGTGACGTATTTGCCGTCGGCCATGAAATAGGCAACCTCGCCGGCGACGATCGATCGCATCCGCGGGCCGATACTAACCAGAAACCGTTCCTGATAGCTGTTCGGGAGATCGTCCGCGCGGATTGCATCCGAAGGGCCTGATGTTTTGGTTTTCGATCTATCTTTCTGATTATCAATAGGGGGGGGCTGCTCTCTCCCTGTCAGGTTCAATTTGGCGACCGCCCGGACCAGCTCTTCGCTTTCAAATGGTTTAAGGATGTAATCGATACCCTGGTGTTTGAAGGCTTTCAGGGCATATTCGTCATATGCCGTGATAAAAATGACCGGAACGGCGATCTCGACCTGCTCGAAAATGTCGAAACTGCTACCGTCTCCCAGGTTGATATCCATGAAGATCAGGTCGGGTGTTTCGGTGCCGATCACCTTTGCGGCTTCCGCGACCGAGGCGGCCGTTGCGACCACATTGATCTGTGGTGCAACTTCCTTGAGCCTGTTGATCAGCTCGTTGGCTGCGAGTTTCTCGTCTTCGACAATGATGGCTTTCATGCGCTCGTGGCTGCCGGTTTTCGGCGTTCCCGAGGCGCAATATACAAAAAAAGTGTCTGACTGTACAGCCAGACACTTTTTGTCGGTCCCTGACCTCCGGCGTTATTTTGCCAGGTCGGGGTTGCTCGATACGGCGGACAGGGGGAACGGAATGGTGTACCGTTCGTCGTTCGGAGCGAGCGTGTAGGTGGTTTCCTCGCCGGTCGCAGGCACGAACACAGTCTTGATTATACCGGGCCTTGTCGTGCGGCGGAGGTCGTACCAGCGCTGTCCTTCCAGCAGGAATTCCCGTGCGCGCTCGTCGGCGATCTCTTCGAGCAGCTGAGCCTGTGTCATGCCGTCGACCTCGGTCTCCTTGGCCAGATAGGCATCAGGAGTGAAGCGATTGCGCATGACGGTCTTCAGGTAGCTCTTGGCGTCGTTGAGCTTGCCGTCGATGTGGGCGGCGGCCTCCGCGGCGATCAGATAAACATCCGATGCGCGCATGGTCACTTTATTTTTGCTGTCCGAGTATTTGTCGGTCATGTACTGGCCGTCTCTTTTGAGAATGGAGTTGCCGAAACGCCGGTCGCCGCCCGTTTGGTCAAACTTGGCCGCGATCTCGTGGGTCAGGTATGTGTTTTTGGTGTCCCACTCGAAGCATTGTTCCATGGCGATGATCGTTTCGACCGAGGTGGGGCGGTAGGGCAGCAGCGCCTTGTCTGTGCTGCTGGTCAGGTCGAGGGCGTTCATATCTTGCAACTGGAGGCCCGGCAGGAGGCTGGTAGCCGCGTCGAGGGCCAGCTGCCACTCGTTCCGGTACAGCCGGATGCGAGCCTCGATAGCCGTGAGCGATTTTTTCGAGAAGCGGTAGATCAGGGTGTTCGGCTGTTCCTCGACCTCCATCAGCTCCTTAGCGTGTTTCATGTCGTCGAGGATCTGCTTGTAGACGGCCTCCACGCTCGACGGCTTGAAATGCTGTTCGATGTCGATCTGGGTGTAGATAGGTACGCCGCGGTCGGTCGATGCGGTGGCGGCGTTATACCATTTGCCGTACATGTTCAACAACTCGAAGTGCATGTATGCGCGCAGGGCGTATGCCTCGGCTTTGATCTGTGCGCGGCTTTCGTCCGAGCCGTCCTCGTCCGAGTCGCTGACCTTAGCGATGATGTCGTTCGTGTAGAAGATGGTCGAGTAAAACCCGTCGTAGGGATATTCCTTGGCCGAGGCGCTGTTGCTGCGCCAGGTCATGTCGAACAGGTATCCCCGGCTGTTTTCGTGGTCCTCGCTGAATCCGCCGATCTCGTCGGAGGGCAGGCCGAGCATTACTTTGTGTGCGGGTATACGGCCGTAAGCTGAGGTCAACAGGGCCCGATAGTCTGATTTCGTGTGCGGAATGACCGAGCCGATCGGCTCCACGTCGAGGTAATTGCAGGACGAGAAGGTGATGACTGCCAGAAGGATGTATGTTAGTCTTTTCATATGCAGCAAAGTGATTTAGAAGGTTAGGTTCACGCCGACCGAGAATGTGCGCGGCATCGGCTGTGCATAGATGTTGCCGTAGGTCTCGGGGTCGAAGTAGCCGGTGTAGTCGGTGCCGATGACGAACGGATTGCGCACTTCGGCCTGGATGCGCAACGAGGCGATCCTCATCTTGCGCAGCGCCTTGTCGGGAAGCGTATAGCCCAGACGGATGCTGTTGATCCGGATATAGCTGATGCGCTTGTACCAGATGTCCATTGCGCTCCAGATATCGATCGGCGTATTGTCCATTACCTCGTAGAACAGGCCCTGGCGATCAGGGTCGCTGAATGAGTCCGTCCATGCCCCCGGGATCATCGGATATTTGCCGCTGGTATTACTCTGCGACCAGATGTCGAACACCTCGTTCGTGTAGTTCAGGCCCGGATTGACCTGAGTCGGCCGGTAGAACGGCGCGCGCGATACGAGCTGGTTGATGATGAAATTCATGCCGATCGACAGGTCGAAGTTTTTGAAAAAGAACTTGTTGTTGAACCCGCCGATCAGTTTGGGGTCGGCGTCACCCAGGTAGGTCATCCGCTCGCGGGTCGCCTTGGCCGAATGGTCGTACGAAACCAATCGCATGCCCAGGCCCCAGTCGTCGTCCTTGACCTGGACGTTGAAGAACTCTTCGAACGGTACTTTCTGGCCGTTCTTCCAGAACAAAGGCAGGCCGTCCTCGTCGAGCCCTGCCGTCCGGATGCCGAATACGGCATTGGTCGGCAGTCCCACTTTCGACGGGAAGAATTCGTCCTCGCGGACGTCGATCCGGTTGACCGTGCTCTTGTTGCGGGCCAGGTTGAAGTTCATCTCCCAGCGAAAGTTCTTGGTCGCGATGTTGGTCGTGTAGATCGAGAACTCGATACCCTTATTGGTGATCTTGCCGAAGTTGGTCGTCGTAAAGTTGAACCCGTTCTCCTGCGGGATCTTCTTGAGCGCGATCAGGTTGTCGCTGACGCGGTGATAGGCCTCGAGGGTCAGGTTGATCCGGCCGTCGAGTACGCCGAAATCAACGGCGGCGTTCCAGGTTTTGGTGGTCTCCCAGCGCAGGTTCTGGTTCGGGGGCGAGGTGACGTTGATCGTCTGCTCGTTCTTGACGCCGTTGGGCAGGATGGTCGTGGTCTGCCATTTACCAATGATAAAGGGTGAGGTCGACTTGTCGATGTTGCCCTGCACACCGTACGACAGGCGCAGGCGCAGGTTTGACAGCCACTCTTTGTTCCTGAGCCAGCTCTCGCGGTTGATGCTCCACGCCCCGGAAGCCGACCAGAGCGGGGTGAACTTGTACTTGGGGTCTACCCCGAACAGGTTCGAGCCGTCGTAGCGCATACTGCCGTAAAACGTGAACCGGCTGTCGTAGGTATAGCCTGCCGTGGCGAAATACGAGAGGAAACGGTTCTCGAGGAACGAGTTGCGGTACTGGACAAATTTCGGCTCGTTGGCCGTCGATGAGCCTTCCGGGAAGTAGATCGGTTTGGTGGTGAGTGTCTTGGGGTCGAATCCGAATCCTTTGGTGTGGATGCTCGTATTCTTGTTGCCGCGCATTTCGAGGCCGACCATCACGTCGAGCTCGTGTACGTGGTTGAACGTTTTGTTGATCTCGCCCTGAGCCTTCCAGTCGTACTGGAAAAAGTCGGTGTTGGTGTTCTGGATGACACCTCCGTCGGGCAGGCGCTCCTCTCCGCCCGAGCGCGAGTCGCGACGGTACTTGCGCACATAATAGGTCTCCTTGTCGGCAAATTGCTCGGCGGCCGAGTTCTCGACCTGCAGGCCCACCTGTGTGGTGAATTTCAGCCAGTCGAGCGGCGTGTAGGTGATGTCGAAGATCGACTTGAGCGAGCGGTTCTTCAGCGTGTTGCGCGTATTGGCCATCTCTTCGAGGTAATTGAACCGGATGGCGTCTCCGTCACCGGAGGTGTAGTACATATCGGGGTCGTAGATGTACTTCCCGCTTTCGTCGTATGCATCGAGGTAGGGATTGACGTTGCGGGTGTAGCGTCCGGCATTGGTGAATGCGTCGGTATCCGAGAGGTACGAGCTGTTCTTACTCTGCACGCCGTAGAGTCCGACGCTGGCCTTGAGCTTCCTGTGCAGGTCGAAATCGCTTTTCAGCGTCAGGTTGAAGCGGTCGAAGCCGGTTTTGCGCGTACTGCCCTGCTCGTTGTAGTAGCCGGCCGAGAAGTAGTAGGAGGCCTTCTCGCCGCCGCCCGATACGCTCAGGCCGTACTGCTGGTTGATCGTGGGTCGGTAGATCTCCCTGGCCCAGTCGTACCCGCTGACGCGCAGCTTGTTGATGGCAGCCTGCGCTTCGGGCGAGATCGCGTCGAAGCCTCCGCTGCGCAGTGCGTCGAGCTGGCCGTACTGCGCGAGGATGCGTGATACGGCGCCTTTGTCGCTGCGGTAGGTCAGGCGCGGGTTAGCCGCCAGGCTCAGCTCGAAGTCGACCTTCTGCGAGGCGTTCATCAGGTTCAGCTTGTCAAGGTTCGGGCGCGCTGTGATGAATGTGGCGGCCGAGACGTTGATCATCGGCCCGACATTGCGGCGTCCCTTTTTCGTGGTGATGATGATCACGCCGTTGGCAGCTCGCGCGCCGTAGATGGCCGTAGCTGCGGCGTCTTTGAGTACGGTGATGTCCTCGATGTCGTCGGGGTTAAGTCCTGCGATCGACATGGTTCGCAGGTTGTCGATGCTCTCCTTGGTGCTGTAGTCGGCCGGGATGTCGTTGCCTTCGAGCGGCATGCCGTCGAGGACCCATAACGGATCGGTGTTACCGCTCAGCGTGACGGTGCTGCGGATGCGCATTTTGTTCCCGGCTCCCGGGGCGCCGTTTGTTGGCGTCGACAGGACGCCGGCGAGCTTACCTTCAAGCATCTGGTCAACGCTGGCTACACCGATCTGCTTGATATCGTCCATTTTGATCTGGGCGATCGACGAGGTGAGCTTGCGCTTTTCGATTTTCTGGTAGCCGGTCACCACGACCTCGTCCATCTCGTTGGCACTGGGCTTGAGCCGGATCGTGAAATCGCTCTGACCCGAGATGTCCAGCAACTGGTCGTCGTATCCGATATAGCTGACCACGACCTCCTTGACGCTCGTTGGCAGGGTCAGCGTGAAACGTCCCTGGTTGTCGGCCACGGTGCCCTGAGGGTTGTAGTTCGCCGCCTGGGTCTGACTCGGGGCGATGAAGACGGTGGCCCCGATCAGCGGCGTTCCGTCGCTCAGGTCGCGGATAACGCCTTTGATCGTCCGGGTCGGACTTTGTCCCAGCGCCAGGAGTGGCAGCAACAGGACGAGAATGGTAAAAAGTTTTCTCATGCTCTCTTGTGTTAAATTTAATTTCCTCGGTATTAGGTCAGTCGTTTCGGGTTCATATCGCTTTAGGTGCGGACCGGCCGCACGCTCCCGGCGGTCGGGACTGCGGCCGGGCGTGTCCTGCCGGCTATTTGAGCTGGAGCGCCTCGCGGATCCGGAGAATCATGTCGGCGTAGTGGTTCTGCGTCGCTTCGTCCCCGCTGCCACGCCGGCTTTCGGCGAGCTTGAGGATACGGCGCATTTCGGCGCGCTTGGCCGAGGTGGTCTCGCTCACGCGTCCCATCAGCGTGTAGAGGCGGTTGGTGCGGAGCAGGTCCTCGGGGCGCTCGATCGTTTCGAGCGCGAGATCCAGCTCGGGACCGTGCGACATCAGTCGGCAGCCCCGGTCGCAGCCGTCATGGAGCGTCGAGCCGCGCTTGGTGGTCTTGACCATCGTGAGGTTCGAGCTGACGATCAGCGCATCGAGGTAGTTCTTCTGGGCCATGCGCTCGTAGAGCGAGAGGCTCTTGCGGGCACGGGTCTTGGCGAACAGGGCCTTGTGCAGATCGTCGAGCATCTCCTCGGGAGTGTAGGCCCCGTTGCCGCCCAGTTGGGCCTGCGCCTCGTACATCCGCTGCATACGCGCGTCCTCGAGCAGCGAGTAGAACGTGCTGTACTGGAGCTCGCGGGCCATATTGTACGGCGCGTACTCGATGAGGCCGACCGGCGAGTTGCGCAGCGCGTAGCTCTTGCGCCAGGCCGGGGCGTCGAACAGCCATTCGGGTGTTACGAACACCTCGTTGATCAGGAACTTCACGGCCCGGCGCTGCTTGTCGGCCGGGACGGGTACATAGCGGTCGATGTCGTGGCCTTTGACCACGTTGTTGAGGTAGAATCCTCCGACGTTGGCCGTGACATGGTCGGCATAGGTTTTCCACTGGAAAACGACAGCCATCAGCAGCTTGCCGGCCTCGTACTGCAGCTCGCCGTCTGCGGCGGTCCAGTCGGTGATGTTGGGGACGATGCGCCGCAGGTTCATCAGCCCGTAGGTATTGGCCCTCATGGCATCGTCGCCGAGATCCTCGCTCTGTGCGCGGGGGTCGATACCTTCGGCGGACTGTTCGCCGTACCAGTATGCCGGGTCGTTCTCGTGCTCGCGGATCCATGCGTTGAGCGTCGGCAGTTCCTCGTGCGGGGTGGCCGTGTCGAGCCAGCGGTAGCCCCAGCGGATGGCGTGCTTGTCATAAGTGCCGATCACCGGGTAGAGGGCCGTGATGCCGTCCTCGGGCTGCGCCACGTAGTTGAAGCGCGCGTAGTCCATGATCGAGCTGGCCGTGCCGCCCCCGTTGTCGGTGAAGGTCTTCGAGCGCAGCGAATCGACGGGCACCGAGTACGAGGCGCCCATGTTGTGCTTCAGGCCGAGGCTGTGCCCGACCTCGTGCGACGAGACGAAGCGGATGGCGTTGCCCATGTCGGCCTCGGGCAGCATGTTGGCGCGCGCGGCAGGGTCGACGGCGCCGGTCTGTACGCGGATCCAGGCGTGCAGCAGGCTCATCACGTTATGCCACCAGATGACGTCTGCCTCGATGATCTCGCCCGACCGGGGATCGACCACCGACGGGCCCATCGCGTTGGCCTGCTCCGAGGCTGCGTAGGTGATGGCCGAGTAGTTCACGTCGTCGATGTCGAAGTCCTTGTCGTCGGGATCGACCTCGCGGGCGAGGATGGCGTTTTTGAACCCGGCGGCCTCAAATGCGGCCTGCCACTCGACGATCCCTTTCTTGATGTAGGGCACCCACTGGGGCGGCGTGGCCGGGTCGATGTAGAATACGATCGGCTTGGCCGGCTCCACCAGCTCGCCGCGCAGGTAGCGCTCCCGGTCCTCGGGCCGGGGCTCGAGGCGCCAGCGGTTGACGAACTCGCGCTCCTCGGCTTTCTGCTGGTCGTCCTTGTAGTAGAGGTGCGCCGTGGTGAAGAAACCGACACGGTCGTCGGCGATGCGGGCTTTCATCGGCTCTTTGGCCAGCAGCACGAGGTTGGTGGTCACGTCGAGCGTGAGCGGCAGGCTGCCGCCGGCCTCCGAGTGTTGGGCCGAGAAGACCGAGCGCACGACGATGTTTGACGGGAACGACTTGACTCGCTCGATCTTCGAGAGGTCGCGCTTGACCGATGTTCCCGTGAGGCCGATGTTGCCGAACAGGTCGTTGAAGCTCTTCTCGCTGCCGTCGAACACCTTGTTGACCTTGATCACGACGGCCGTCGAGTCGTCGTTGTAGGTTTCGATCGGGAAGTACTCGAAGATCGACTCACGGTAGTTGTCGCGCACCGATTGCGTGATGGCGTCTCCTTCGGGCGAGGTGATGCGCGGGTCGAACGTGGTGACCCACACCTTTTTGAGCAGCGTGTCCTGGTAGAAGCGGATCATCTTGTTCTCGTAGTTCATGCCTTTGTTGAGCCCTGCGTCGTTCAGTGCCGCGGGGACTCCCGAGACCTTGTTGACGATCAGGATGTCGCGGCCGAGCAGCGAGTCGGGGATCTCGAAGTAATAGTCTTTCTCGACGCGGTACACCGTGAACATGCCGCTGTCGGCGACCGCTTTCTTCACCAGGTCGCGGTAGCGCTTCGCGTCTTTCTGGGCCGAATCGGCTTTCGTCGAGTCGGCGGTGGTTTTCGCGGTGTCTTTTTCAGCGGGCTTGGCCGCATGGCTGCCCGTTGCGGCCAGGATCAGGGTGGCCGCACCCACGGTCAGCAGGGTCGATTTTATCGTTTTCATATCGCTAATTTGCTCGTTCAGATCGGGATGGCACATGTCATGCCTGTGCGCAATGATAATTTTTTACGTACTCGGACTCAAATAAAATGGAGTGAATGCCCTCTTTTGGGGAGTGAATCGTGTGAATGGGTCGGGTGGAGGTGGTCGAAATGCCTGAAAATCTGTTCAGAACTCCGGATGCCGGACGGCTGTGAACGCCGTTATCAGGCGTTGGCGCGGGTCAGGACCGCTTGCGCGGGCCGGGACGTCCCGGTTTGTCGAGCAGGGGCAATATGCACCGGAAAACGCTGCCAGCCTGTTCGGCGCTGACCTTTCTGTCCGTGTAGAGCCGGTAGATCGTGCGAAGCCTCGACAGGCCGATGCCGAGCGACGTGCCGTCGGTGTCTTTCCGGGGCTGGAACGTGTTCTCGATCACGATCCGGTCGCCGTCGGTGTAGATGCGGATGCGGAGCGGCGTTTCGGCGGTCGCGCGGTTGTGCTTGATCGCGTTCTCGACCAGGGTCTGGATGCTCATAGCCGGGATTCTCCGTTCATCGGTTTCCGTCCCGATCTCGATACTGAGCTCGATCTGATCAGCAAAACGGATTTTTTGAAGGAAATAGTATTTGCGCGTGAAATCGATTTCGTCGCTTACCGTGGCCAGGGTCCGGTCGCTGGCCTCGAGCACGTAGCGGTAAACCTTTGACAGCTTGAGGACAAACTCGCGGGCCAGGCCACGGTCGGTGTCGATCAGCGCGTAGAGCGAGTTGAGCGAGTTGAACAGGAAATGGGGGTTGATCTGGTTGATCACGCGTTGGAGGTGCATGCGTGCCGAGTCCCGCTCGGCCTTCTGGCGCAGGTTGTACTCACGCCGCCAGCGCAGCTGGGCCAGTATGAGCAGGCCGCCGAACAGCAGAACGACCAGTCCGGCCAGGATGAGCGTGTAGCGGTGGAAGGCATGCATCTGCTCCTGGATCACCAGTCGCGGGAAGCTGACCGAGAAGACCATCTGCCCGCCGCAGAAGGGCAGTCCGTAATAGACCTGCTCGATCGGGAGCCCGAGGTATGCAGAGTGGGTGCCCTGAGGGAGCAGTTTGCCGTATTCGTTGAGGGTGCCGAGGCTTCGGACCTCGGCGGCAAAGGGTGACAGCCCTCCGAGACGGGCCGTGTCGGGATGGATCAGGACGTGGCCGGCGCTGTCGGTCAGCGTGATGTAGCCTTTGACGATCCTGAGCAGCTCCGAGAAGTAGGTGTGCAGTCCGTCGAGCGAGATGTTGAGGCTGAACCGGACGGCGCCGTCCGGCCGCTCGACCTGCTGGATCGTCGATAGGTAGGTGGTGCCGCCGGTCCTGACAAGCCTGACGATGGGCGTCGTGTCGCCGGGGGCGGTCGGCACGCCGAGCAGGATGTCCCGGATGGAGTCGGCGGCTATGCGGTCCGCTCCGTCGCCGTATATGCGGAGGTCGTCCCCGGCGGGGAGCACCCAGATGCTGCTGATCTTGGGGTCGAACTGGCGGAGGGTCTGCATGAACAGGGTGACCTGTCTCTCGGCGGGGAGCGTGTCCGAGGCGATGAAGCGGGCGACGGCGCGGCCCGAGCGCTCGGTACGGCTGAACTCAGACCGTGTCGTGCCGTAGTAGTCGCGGCTCGACTCGCGCACGTACGAGATGTTCATGTCGCGGGCCACGCGGTCGGCCCGGCGCGCCACGATAACGATCACCGTGCCGACGATGAGCATCAGCAGCAGTCCGGCGATGACCAGCCGGCTGCCTTCGGGTCCGAATATGCGTTTGGTTCTCGGTGTCATGGCAGTGGCCGCGACCAGGTGGTGCGGCGATCAAATATAGGGCTTTTCCTCGGGAAATCAAGATCGTTGGTCCGGGGCCTGTCGCTGCCGGGTGACCGTCCCCGCATGCGATACGGTCGGCGGGCGCCTTGTGGCCGGTGCTGTATTCGTGCCCGGTGGTTCGATCCCGGGAGGAGCCGCATTTGTTTCGGGTCCCACGGGTCGCTACGGTGGGGTACCTGTCCGGCGTCGGCTCGGCGATGCTCCCTGTTGTATAGGCTGCGCGTATCCACATATTCGCAACCGGAGGGGCGTACTGTTCGTACCCCGTGATCGTTGCCGGGGTGTGCTGCCGGGATACGCCGTCCGGTGCGCTCCGGCGGGGCCTGCAGGCCGGAGTGCCCGGCTCGCGACCGGCCGCCCCGGTCTTGTATGTGCGTTGCGCGGCAGGATGTCCCTGTGATTTGCCGGCCCTGTCCCGGTTTCACGGTTCGCCGGATGCAAAAGTCCGCCTCCCATCCGGGAAGGCGGACCCTCTGCTTTGCGACCGGCGGGAGGCATGCTCGCTGGGCCTGTTCCCGCGTCGTGCCCGTCCGTTCATGCAGGTCGTGCTGCGTACAGCCCGCGATCGTTCATTCCCGGACGCAGGGCTTAGTTCTTCCGGCGTTCCATCAGCTCGACGGCAATGCCGTCCTCCTCGATGAAGGCGCAGATGTTGTCGCCGCTCGGGAACGGGGCGAGCACGATCTTCTTGCCCTCGAGGGCGGCTTTCATGTCGGGCACGTAGTAGGCGATATGGATCTTGGTGCGTACCAGCTCGGGCATGCACGATCCCTCGTCGAAGCGCAGGTACTCGATCTTGTTGACGCTGTCGCGGAAGTCGGTCAGGTGAAGCTTGAACTGGTCGATGTACTCCTCTTTGGGTTGCGGCTCGGCGGTCGGGATGCCGATGTGGTCGAAGGTTCTCATGGCGGTTTGTCTGGTTAAGGGTTAGGGCCGTTGCGTTCGCATGCGGGCCGTTCTACAAATTTAACGCATTCCTGCGGAAAAAGCCAAATAAAAGTGCGCCGCACGATATGTCCGGCGGTAGGCCGGCCCTTGCGGGCGGGCGCGGCGTTTACGACATTTTCGCAATATTTGTCGCGGGATGAAGGGTTTGGGAATGAAACTTGCTGGGTGGAGGGCTACAGATCAACCAATCAATCCCAGATATCATGAACAAGTACGCGAGGAGCATCGAATTGCTCAACAAGGCGGTCGGCATGGAGATTTCGACCGTGTTACAGTACATCTATTTTTTCGAGCGCTGCCAGGACCGCGGCTACGAGCTGCTGGCCAAATTCTTCCGCAACACGGCCATCCAGGAGATGCAGCATATCGACAAGCTGTCGGAACGCATTCTTTTCCTCGAGGGCGACATCGACATGACGCCTGCGTTTGCCGTCAAGCAGATCCACGACGTTCCCGAGATGCTGAGGCTCTCGCAGCAGCTTGAGGCGACGACCATCGACGACTACAATGCCTGGGCCAAGGAGTGCGGGGCCAATGCCGACGCCGTGTCGCACCGCTTGTTCGAAGACCTTGTCAAACGCGAGGAAGACCATGAGGACGATTTCCGCACCGAGCTCGACAATGTCAAGACCTACGATAAGCACTATATGGCGTTGCAGGCGATCGGCCACATCAAGGACCTGGCCGCGCAGAAGCCCGAGGATGACGACGATGAGTAACCGCGGGGCGCTGCTCGCCTGACGTGGCGGAGCGATGGAAGGGCGCGGCCCGTTATCCCTTCGGGGAGCGGCGCCGCGCTCTTTTCCGTATCCGGGTCCGGGGTGTCCGCGCGCGCCCTGTGCCCGCTTGCCACCCCGCGGCGGCTGCCGGTCTGCTTCCCCTTTCCGGGCAGGCTCTCTCGTCCGGTCTCCGTTTGCGTTCCTGCCGGCCGGCTTGCGGGGGCGGAGGAGGAGGATACGCCGCAAAAATTTCAGGTTCCGGATAATTGTATTATTTTAGCAACGTTTATGAGGACAGGGGATGTTGATATCTCTGTTTGTTTTGTAACTTATATTACTGAAATATTATGCCCGGACTTGCGATAGGATCGAAATACAGGCTGCTCTGGAGTTATTTTGGGATCGTTATGCTGCTGCTTGCCCTGCCGTTGCACGGACGCGGCGAGAACCCCGTGGCATGGAGCGCGGCTTCGCGCGACCTGGGGGGCGGCCTGCATGAGGTGACCTTCACGGCCCGGATCACGGCACCGTGGCATATCTATGACATGGGGCCTTATGAGCTGGGCGGTCCCAATGCCACGGCGTTTGCCTTTGAGCCGTCCGCGGAGTTCGAGCTCGTCGGTGGGGTCGAGCCGCAGGAGAAGCCTACGCGGGTCGATGATCCGTTCATGGGCGAGCTGGGCTACTATGCGGGGCGGGTCCGCTTCGTGCAGCGGGTGCGGTTGAAGGAGGATGGGGCGGCGCTCCGGGCCACGGTCGAGTGGATGGCCTGCAACGACCAGAGCTGCCTGCCGCCCGAGGAGACAGAGCTTGCGGTTACGCTGACCGGCTCGGTCGTGGCGGCGGCAGGAGAGCGCTCCTCCCGGCAGGGGGAGAGCGGCCGAACCGGGACATCGGGGGCCGTGTCGGTGGCTTCCGGTCCTGAAACCGCTGTCGAAATTGCTGGTCCAAAGGAGACTGAGCGTGTAGCAGACGGGGCAAGGCTGGTTGAGCCTGTCGGGTCTGATAGCGCCGGAGTTATCCTTGCCGGAAAGACGGAGGGGGCTGATCGCAAACCGGCTGAATCGTCCGAAGACAATGTCTCGGCCGATACCGGCAAAGCCGGCGGCGGACGCTCGATCTGGGGCGTGATCGCCGAGGCGATCCTGTGGGGCTTCGCGGCGCTGCTCACCCCGTGCGTCTTCCCGATGGTGCCGATGACCGTGTCGTTCTTCCTCAAGGGGAGCGAGAACAAGGCGCGCGGGCGTTTCCGCGCGATGATGTACGGGCTTTCGATCGTGGCCCTTTACACGGTGCCGATCGCGGTGATCATTGCTGTGACGCGCTGGATCGGGGGCGATGCGGTGACCGCCGATATCTTCAACTGGCTGGCCACGCACTGGATCCCGAACGTGATCTTCTTCCTCGTTTTTATGGTATTCGCCGCCTCGTTCTTCGGGGCGTTCGAGATCACGATGCCCGGCTGGCTCGTGAACCGCAGCGATAAAAAGGCCGATGGTAAGGGCCTCGGGGCTGTTTTTTTCATGGCCGTGACGCTCGTGCTCGTGTCGTTCTCGTGTACCGGCCCGATCGTAGGGTCTGTGTTGATCAAATCGACCGCAGGCGAAGTGTGGGAGCCGGTGCTGACGATGCTCGCCTTCTCGGTGGCCTTTGCGCTGCCTTTCACGCTTTTCGCGCTCTTCCCGTCGCTGATGACGAGCCTTCCGAAGAGCGGCGGATGGCTCAATTCGGTCAAGGTGGTGCTCGGGTTCGTCGAGTTGGCGCTCGGGCTCAAGTTCCTCAGCGTGGCCGACCAAACCTACCATTGGGGGATCCTCGACCGCGAGGTCTATCTGGCATTGTGGATCGTGATCTTTTCGCTGCTGGGGCTCTACCTGCTCGGTAAGCTGCGTTTCAGGCATGACAGCGAGGTGAAGCACCTCACGGTGGGGCGGCTGTTCCTGTCGATCGTCGTGTTCTCGTTCGTTGTCTATCTGGTGCCGGGCATGTGGGGGGCGCCGCTCAAGGGGATCTCGGGTTATCTGCCGCCGTACAGCACGCAGGATTTTGTGCCGGCCGCTCCGGGCGTGGCTGCACCGGCCTCTGCCGGCGCGGATATCGGGCGTCCCAGGTACAGCGACTTCCTCAAGCTGCCGCTCGGGCTGAAAGGCTTTTTCGACCTGTCCGAAGCCGAGGCCTATGCCCGTAAGGTAGGTAAGCCTGTTTTCGTGGATTTCACGGGGCACGGCTGTGTCAATTGCCGCGAGATGGAGCAGCGCGTCTGGTCCGACCCGCGGGTGCTCGGGCTGTTGCGCGACGATTTCGTCGTTGTGGCCCTCTACTCGGACGACAAGAAGGCGCTGCCCGAGTCCGACTGGGTGGTGACCCCGTCGGGTAAGACGCTCAAGGGTCTGGGCAAGATCAACTCGTACATTGCCCGCGAGCGGTTCGGTGTGAGCGCCCAGCCCTACTATGCAATCCTTGGCGATGAGGGGCAGCAGCTGGTGCCGGGACGGGGCTACGACCTCGACGCGGATGCGTTCGTGCATTTCCTCGAAACGGGGCTTGCCAATTACCGTGCGGCCCGGGCTGCGGGGGAGTGATTCGGGGGCCGGGCCGGAAAAAACGGGCCCGGCGTGCCGGTTATCCGGACGAAAGTGTGTTTAATCGGCACACTTTTTTTATTTTTGTGCGACCGCAGGCCGGGGGCTTTATGTCCGGGCATGGCGGATCGGGCGCGATCAGCCTGCGAACCAATATCGGAAGGATGAAGAAAATAACGATTGTGGGGCCCGCATATCCCTACCGGGGCGGCCTGGCGTCGATCATGGAGATCCTGGCGCGGACTTTTAAGAGGCGTGGCAGCGAGGTGGACATCAAGACGTTCACGCTGCAGTACCCCTCGTTCCTGTTCCCGGGCGGGAGCCAGTTCTCCGACTCGAAGCCGCCGCGCGACCTCGACATCGTGCGTTGCGTCAATACGGTCAATCCGCTGAACTGGATCAGGGTGGGATGGCGCATCCGTCGCGAGCGGCCCGACGTGGTGCTGCTCAAGTACTGGACGCCTTTCATGGGCCCCTGTTTCGGGACGATCGCCCGGATCGCCCGCAGTAACGGGCACACGCGCGTGCTGGTGCAGCTCGACAATGTGATCCCGCATGAGCACCATATTACCGACACGCTCTTTACGCGCTATTTCATCCATAGTGTCGACGGCTTTATCCATATGTCGCAGCAGGTCAAGGACGACCTCGACCGCTTCAACCGCAAGCGTCCGTCGCTCTTCTCGCCGCACCCGTTGTTCGTCAACTTCGGCGAGCGGGTCGACCGTGCCGAGGCGTGCCGGCAGCTCAACCTCGATCCCGCGGAGTCGTACGCGCTGTTTTTCGGTATCGTGCGCGACTACAAGGGGCTCGACCTGCTGCTCGATGCCTGGGCCCGGCTCAAGGCGGAGGGCAGGACCGCGGGCCGCAAGCTGATCATCGCCGGCGAGTTTTATTACAACAAGGGGAAGTATATCGACCAGATCAACGAGCTCGGTCTGGTCGACGACATCGTGATGCACGACTACTTCGTGCGCGACGAGGATGTGCGGTACTTCTTTTCGGCGGCCGATGTGGTGATCCAGCCCTACCGCAGCGCGACGCAGAGCGGCGTGACTCAGATCGCTTACCATTTCGAGCTGCCGATGATCGTGACCGATGTCGGCGGCCTGGCCGAGATCGTTCCCGACGGCGTGGTGGGCTATGTGACCGATACGACGGTCGAAAGCCTGGCGGACGCTATCGGCCGTTTCTGGGCGGATCCGGCGGTCGCGGTGCGCATGGCCGAAAATATGAAAGAGGAGAAGAAACGCTTCAGCTGGGAGGCAATGGCCGACCGGCTCGAAGAGGTCTATGCGCTCGTGGCCCCGAAAGCGTAGCAGTCGGGCGAAGTCTGGCGCAGGGTTGAGGCAGTTTGCCGGTGGTTCGTTATGTGCCCGGATTGTTCGGGGGTGCCTCAGGGCAACCTATATGTGCCGGAGGCTCCGGTCTTAAGGGACATGGCTATCTATAAAATCGCGTCGGTGTGAAGGACCGACGCGATTTTTATTGGATTGTACTCCGGATATCCGGTAGAAGGGGCGCTCATTGGGGCACCGTCGTCGTTTCGTGGGGCGGCGCGGATCGCTTGTCATCTAATAAATAAAGCTGCTGCCGCCGATAAACTCGCGCAGGATCGACGTGGGCGGGATCTCCGCAGGGTCGACCGGCGTGAAGTAGTCGAAGAACTTGAGCAACCGCTGCGCCTCGCCGTACTCGGGCACCGTGTCGGGTACCTCGTGCAGCATGGGCTCGGCTACGTTCTTCAGCACCGCGATCTCATAGAAGAGCGACGAGTTGAACATCACGTCGGCCTCCTCCTGGTAGGGGAAGATGTGCTTGTCCTCGCCGCGACGTACGCTGCCCCAGCGACGAAGCGTGTCGGTGGCGTTGCTGCCGCGCGTGTTGTAGTCGCGCACGATACGCCGCAGCAGGCGGTTGTCGGTGGTCGGGATACGCGTCAGGTCGTCGAGCGAGATGGACGTGAAGGCCGAGACGTATATCTTGAACTTGTACTTGTCGTCGATCTGCGGCGTGAGCCTTGGGTTCAGCCCGTGGATGCCCTCGATCACGAGTACCGAGCGGTCGTCGAGGCTCAGCGGCACATCGCGCGACTGCCGCTTGCCGGTGATGAAATCGTACCGCGGCACGTCGACCGCCTCGCCGTCGAGCAGCGCCCTGAGGTGTTTGTTGAACGTCTCGATATCGAGCGCCTCGAGCGCTTCGTAGTCGTAGTTGCCCTTTTCGTCCTTCGGTGTTTTCTCGCGGTCGACGAAGTAGTCGTCGAGCGAGATGAGCACCGGCTTGAGGCCGAGGATGCGCATCTGGATGCCGAGCCGCTTGGCGAAGGTCGTCTTGCCGCTCGACGAGGGGCCCGAGATCAGCACGATCCGCACGCCCCGCGCGCAGTTGGCTTCCGATATCTGGTCGGCGATGCTCGCCAGCTTCTTCTCATGGAATGCTTCGGCGATCTTGATCAGTTCGCTGCTCTGTCCGTTGAGGACCATCGCGTTGAGCGACCCGATGTTCGACACCCCGAGGATGTCGACCCAGTCCTTGTACTCACGGAAGATCTCGAACATCTTCTCCTGCTTGACCATGCTCTCGAGCTCCTGCGGGTTGGTGCGCTTGGGCACGGCGATGTAGATGCCCTGCCCGTATTTCTTGAGGTCGAACAGGTGGATGAACTTCGTCGAGGGGGCCAGCGCTCCGTAGAAATGGCCCACCAGGTTGGCCAGGCTGTATATCGTCACGTAGAGGTGCGGCCGCGTGCGGAGCAGTGCGATCTTGTCGTCGAAGCCGAACTTGGCATAGAGCGCCTCGGCCTCCTCGGCCAGTACTTTCTGCCGTACGATCTTCCGATCTCGTGAAAACCTTGTCCTTT
>JAFQJK010000085.1 GCA_017415005.1 Rikenellaceae bacterium | reverse complement strand
TGCCTTTCACCACCAAGCAGGACCTGCGCGACAATTATCCGTACGGACTGTTCGCCGTGCCGATGTCGCAGATCGTGCGTATCCATGCCTCGTCCGGCACGACGGGCAGGCCCACCGTGGTGGGCTACACCCACCGCGACCTCTCGGTCTGGTCCGAGTCGATCGCCCGCTGCCTGATGGCGTTCGGCGCCACGCGCGACGATATCTTCACCGTGGCCTATGGCTACGGGCTGTTCACGGGGGGGCTCGGCCTGCACTACGGCGTCGAGCACCTCGGCGGCACGGTGATCCCCATGTCGACGGGCAACACGGCCAAGCACATCCAGCTGATGCACGATTTCGGCTCGACTGCGCTGGCCTGCACGCCTTCCTATGCGCTCTACCTGGCCGAGCAGATCGCCCGTTCGGGTATTCCGCGCAGTGAGTTCCGGCTACGGCTGGCCATTCTGGGCGGCGAGCCGTGGACCGACAATATGCGCCGCGAGATCGAGGCCAAGCTCGGCGTCGATGCCTACAATATATACGGCCTGAGCGAGATCATGGGCCCCGGTGTTTCGCACGAGTGTGCGTGCAAGGACGGCTCACACATCATCGAGGATCATTTCTATCCCGAGATCGTCTCGCCCGACACGCTCGATCCGCTGCCCTACGGCGAACAGGGCGAGCTGGTGTTCACCACGCTCACCAAGGAGGGTATCCCGCTGCTGCGTTACCGTACCAAGGACCTCTGCACGCTGACCGACGCGCCCTGCGCGTGCGGGCGGACGAGCGTGCGGATGAGCCGCATCGCGGGCCGCAGCGACGATATGCTCATCATCCGCGGCGTCAACGTCTTCCCGTCTCAGGTCGAGAGCGTGGTGCTCGAGCTTCCCGAGTTCGAGCCTCACTACCGCCTTGTCGTCGACCGGGTCAACAACCTCGATACCCTGGAGGTTGAGGTCGAGGTGCGCGAGGAGTTCTACTCCGATGAGATCAGCGAGATGATGGCCCTTCGCAAGCGGATCGCGAGCCGCCTTCAGAGCGTGCTCGGCATCAGTGCCAATATCCGGCTGATGGAACCGCGCAGCATCGAGCGCAGCGAGGGCAAGAGCCAGCGCGTCGTCGACAGGCGTGTACTGAAATAGCCCATCCGGCGTTGCGGATTTCCCCGCAATCGTTATCTTAGACCGTTGTACCGCGGCCGCTTCCGGGTGGCCGGCCAAAATGAAACAACCATGATTATCAAGCAACTTTCCGTCTTTTTGGAAAATAAAACGGGCAGCATCAACGATGTGACCCGCATCCTCGGCGCGGCCGGGATCAATATGTATGCGTTCAGCCTGGCCGAGACGGCCGATTTCGGCATCCTGCGCCTGATCGTCTCCGAGGTCGACCGTGCGGCGCAGGTCCTGCGCGACGAGCGTTTCGCCGTGCGGCAGACCGACGTGGTCTGCTTTACCTGCCCCAACCGTCCCGGCGCGCTGGCGGCCGTGCTCGACGTGCTGGCCCGCGAGCAGGTGTTCATCGAGTATATGTATGCTTTTTCCGAGGGTGCCACGGCCAGCGTGGTGATCCGTCCGACCGATATTGCGAAGTGTGTCGAGACGCTCGGGCGCAACCGCGGCGGTCTGATCGATGCCTGCACGCTTGGGTAGTGCGGCGTGGGGTCTTGGGCCGCATTCTCCATGGTGCCGCTTCTGCCCGGCTCTGCCCGAAGGCAACTGTCTTACGTAAGTACATAGTGCCTGAGCTTGATTGACCGTTTGCCGATCGTTTGATTTGTTTTCGTACGACATAGAGCCGGTGCTGTCTCATGCATCGGCTTTATTTTGAGCCTCACACCCTGTCCGACGATGCTTCCGGCGGCTTATGCCTGCGTCGCGCAACTACAGGCACCTGGCCTTATCGTTTCCGCGGTCCTGCTTCGTCCGACTCGATCCGTGTTTTCCGACTGCCGGCATGAAAACATAAAGGAGGGCTGTTAAGCCCTCCCGATACGTTTTTCTATGCCTTATTCGATTGCCGATATGAGGGTAAATACCTTGATTATTGTATCGCTTAGTTTATTTTGTTATCTGCTTTCTTCTCTGTTTTAGTGTATTACAATAATCCTGCCAGATATGATCCCCTCTTTTGTTGACTTTGAACCAAGGTTGATTATTCACTCATGTGCTGTTTTTTGATCAACCGATGACCCGATATTTGTGCTCTACCGTGGCTACAAAAGTGCTCGCGATGCGCTGTTACGATTTTTATGTGTTGTTTTGAGTTTGGGCTACCCGGTTTTATTGGTGGGATATTGTATATGGTGATTGCTGTTGCTATATTTGGTATATATGACCTGTTTATTGAGTGCCTGATTTTCCAAGTTCTAATTGTCAAAAATATTATAGAATCCAAATGTTATGAAGCGCATTTATTGGTGGATAGTCATTATATGGATAATGGCGGGCTGTGTCTTTTATTCCTGTGGCAACGGTCATCCTCGTCTGCAGGAGGCCTTGTCCATGGCCGGAGAAAATCGTCGGGAATTAGAGAAAGTGATCAAACACTATAGTGTTCATGAGGCTGATACTCAAAAGCTGAGGGCTGCCTGTTTTCTGATTGAGAATATGCCGTGGCATTACTCTTTTCAAGGTGACGGGATTCTGCAATATTATGCTGAAACTGACAGTGTCAATGCCCTTCCTGTGTCTGTTGAAAGTAAAATAGATGCTTTCGTTGCATTGACACAGAAGTATGCCGATCTTTATGATCATATCCAGAAAGATGTCTCATGTGTAAGTGCAGACTATCTGATTTATTCGATTGACCGAGCGTTTGAGGACTGGAAAGATAAACCGTGGGCCGCAATATTGACATTTGATCAGTTCTGCGAATTTCTGCTGCCCTATAAATGCACTGAGTTCCAGCAACTGGATTATTGGAGAGACTCTTTAGGTGTTAGGTATGACAGTATTCTGACCACATACGTGGTACACAGTGATGAAGGTCGTAACAATACGCTTGAGGCTGCTCATACCGTACAGACAGAATTTAAGATAAAGTTCCCTATCCATCTTTTGGATCAAACGAAAGAAAATAAGCCGACCTATCCTTTGTTAAGTGCGCACAACATAGACAAATTGCCGTTTGGTCTGTGTTACGAATATTGCGTGACTACGGTTGCAGCGCTTCGGAGCCAGGGTATTCCGGGGGTGATTGATTATGTGCCACATTGGGGTAGAAAATGGCTTGGGCATGACTGGGTTGTCACTTTGAGCAAGTGGGGGACTGAGATTCCATATGACGGTATTATCGGTTCCTGGCCTGCAGACAGGTTCTGGCCGATTAACGAACCGAAGCCCAAAGTTTTTCGAAGGACCTATGCTGTGAATCCCGATGTCCTCACTTACCTGATGTACTCGGCATATCAGGTTCCTTCTGTTTCCAATGTTTTCCGGACAGATGTGACCGACCATTATGGGAAGACCACCGATATTCCCGTCGAGGTACTTTCATCTCCCAACAAAGAGTTGATGGATCGGTTTGTCTATCTTTCGGTGTTTAATATGAAAGGCTGGACACCCGTAGAGGTTAAAAAGTTAGAAGGTAGAAGGGCCCTGTTTGAAAATATGGGGCGTGATATTGTCTATATGCCGCAAGGCTATAATGGTAAAAGGCTGATTCCTGTCGCATATCCGGTATTGGCTAAGCTCGATGGCAGTCTGGTAAGGCTTGAACCCGATACGGTCCATACCCGCCCGGTCCGTCTTACCCGTAAATACTATAAGGATAACAACTGCCTGCTTATGGAATCGCGGGTATTTCAAGGAAAGGTACAAGGAGCCAATCATGCGGATTTTTCCGATGCCGAGACTTTTTGTCAGATCGACAGCTTAGGTTATATTCCTTATCTCATGTCATTTACTAATGATAAAGCGTACCGCTACTGGCGCTTTATTGCTCATGAAAGTCGTCCGTGCAATATTGCCGAGCTACGGTTTTATCGTCGACAGGATTCGGTGGCGTCTTATGGAAAAATTATTACCCGTAACGAAGGTTCCTTTGGGAACAATCCTGCTTTGTCCCCTGATAAGGCATTTGACGGTAATGCCCTGACATGTTATGATCCGCCGCTGATACCGGGTGTTGCGGGAGGCTCGTGGATCGGGATGGATTTCGGGCAGCCAGTGTGCATTGACAGGGCAACCGTCATTCCGCGTAGTGATGATAATGCCATAGCTCCGGGTGATGAGTATGAGTTGAAATACTGGAGCGAGAAGGGCTGGAGATCATTAGGTAAACAAATT
>JAFQJK010000009.1 GCA_017415005.1 Rikenellaceae bacterium | reverse complement strand
CGATCCTCGTTCGGCGCTGCCAGGTGCCTGCATCGTTAGCCGTAAATCCCCTGTCGTACCTGTTTTTCGAGGCCATCCGGTATGGAATGCCTCCGTTGACGTTCCGCGCTACGTGTTGCGGCATGTCGGGGAGCGGATATGGCCTGTGTGATGATCGTTCCGGAGACGGCCGGCCCTGTGTGCAGGCCGTCCCGCCAGTCCGCCGCATGCGGGGGATACGCCAAAGGTGATAAAAGGTTGCCTTGTTTATTTGTTATTTGCCAGGAGAGTCCGTCGGAAGTCCAGCCGGCGGGCTCTGCTTTTGTGTGTGGGCCGGCCTGTCTCTTGCCGGACGGCCGGTATGCGGCATAGCGTGGAAGGGGGCGTGGGTGGCGATGGTGCGGGACGGGAGGCGGGTGTGCGCATGGGCGTGGCTTTGCTGTCACGTGCCGGAGATATGCCATTCGGTGGCGGATACAGGCGTAGGGCTTGACGCGCGGGCTTTCCGGAGCAGAGTTTTCCCCGGGGAATTTTTTGATGAAAAATAGGATGCCCCGGGAAAAGTTTCGGGCAAGTTTGGCAGTGCTTCGCGGCTTTCACTATCTTTGATTCCGTCAGGATACGCCTCGGACAAGCTCAAACACGTTTGGCTTGCCGTCCGACTTTCGCTATTTCTGAGATACACTCTATAAATGACGATGACATACAGACTGGTTTACCATACGGCACTGCTGTCGGCCGACGAATACATGGGGCGCTACCGCGATGCGGCCCGTTTCCTGCCGTTGTGCGAGGCGTGCCCGCGTTACGGCAACTGCTGGGCCTGTCCGCCCTATGAGTACGATCCGGCGGAACGGATCGCCGGGTATCGCTACATTCACCTGCTGGGGGTGCAGATCGTGGTGACCGGGAGCGATGGCGGAGTAGCGAATGTGTCGGGAAGACCGGGACCGGGCATTCCGGGCGGTGTGCCGGGCGGGGCTGAGGTTCCTGCGTGGAAGGCGTTCCCGGGGGCCGGGGACGATCAGAAGGGTCTCCCGGCGGGGGAATGGGCGGAGCGCGTGCTGGCTGCGGTGCGCAGCCGGTTGGATTTCCGGTTGCTGGCGCTCGAGCGCCAATACCCCGGAAGCCGGGCCTTGTTTGCCGGGACCTGCTCGGGGTGCCCGGCCGGGGTTTGTCCCCGGGCCTGCGGTGAGCCCTGCATCCGCCCGGAGAGCGTCCGTCCGTCGCTGGAAGCCTATGGGTTCGATGTGGCGGGGAGTGCTGCGGAGTTGTTGCACGTGCCGCTGTTGTGGCCCGAAGAGGGACAACGGCCGGATTACCTGATGCTTGTCAGCGGATTCCTGTCGGACAGTGCGGTGCCGGGCTTTGCGGCTCGGTTCGCCTGACCGGGCGGTGCTATTGCCGGCGCGTCGGGTTCGGGACATCAAACATCCGGTCCGGGAAATGATTTTCCCGGACCGGATGAAGTGTTGCGGAGGTCTCTTGCCCGGCTATTGTGCTCTTTGCAGGTTGATCCCGATCTTCATCTCAGTCGTTCCGCGCAGGATGTCGGGCATTTGTTCGAGGATCGGGCCGAGGAGGGCCGAGATCATCTTGTTGCCTCCTTCGGGGATCAGCCCGGCGATCAGCGGGATCAGGTCGGCGAACGGCATGATCGGCTCCTGGTCGATCCAGACGGCCGCTTTGCCGCCTTCGAGCGTATAATGTACCGGGATACCTTGTGAAAAGATCTGCTGAAGCCGGGCCATGATCTCGCCGAAGTCGATGGCTTTGGTCGGGGGAACGGGACTTGTGGTGACCGCTGAGGCTTGCGTGCCCGGCGTGCCGCCAGCGGCGGCCCCGACGATCAGGTAGGGGTTGAGGATGACGTATATCGCCCCGTCGCGCACGTAGTATTGTGCCATGTTGACCGGAGACTGCTGCCACACGGGTGTCACCTCGCCCGTGAGGTCGATCCCGGCCTTCGAGAAGGTGGCGGTGATGTTGCCGTCGGCAAGGAAGGTGACGCTTTGCAATACCTGCGGCAGGATCTTATTGGTCAGTTGGGTCAGGAGGGGCATCATCGTGCTGATCGGTACCGGTGAGCCGAACAGGTCGAGCGCAACGCTCGACTCCCAGACGAGGAAGGTCGGTCCATCCGTCCCGGAGCCTTCCCGGGCGAGGTCCCACGTGCCGAGGAACGGCGTCGCGGGCATCGTGACCTCGACGCTCAGCGCGAGGCGTCCGGCCTCGATGCTGCCCGTGTAGCGCAGCTCGCGGCCCCCGCGGCTGTCGGTGCCGCCGAAGGTGTAGGATCCACCGGTGCCGCGGAGCGCGACGTTCCGGAACTCGAGGTCGGGCTCGCCGGGAACGACGTCCGTGAACGTGAGCTCGGCGGTCTTGCCGTCGGCGGTGAAAAAAGCCACCTGCTTGCCGGGTAGCGCGCTGCCGCTGTAGGTCAGGTCGAGCGTATGCGTGGTGCTCGTGCTGCGGTAGTAGCCATTGATCGCGTCGTAGGGGCCCGGCACGGGGTCGCTGTCGTTGCAGGCCGTCGCGAGCGACGCGGCGGCGAGAAGCAGCGGAAGGTATCTCAGTATTTTTTTCATGTTCGTTAAGCGTTAGAACGACAGGTTGGCCTGTACGACGAAGGTGCGCGGCGCGGAGACGTCCATCGGGCGCATGCTGTACTCCTTGTTGAGCAGATTGTTGATGAGCAGCTGGAAGTGGATGTTGCGCGTGGCCTGTACGCCGAGGCGCAGGTCCATCGTGAAGAACCCTTTGTTGTGGCGTTCCCAGTATCCGTTCAGGTCGCCGAAGATCAGGCTGCGCACGTAGTCCATCGCGTCGGGCTGGGCTTTGGGCCGCTCGTCGACCATGAAGTAGTCGACGGCCAGCGTCTTGCTCTTCCACATCAGGTTGGTGCCGAGGTTGAATCGCTTCCACTGCAGGTCGATCACCCCTTTGACCGAGTGTTTCTGCCGGTACTTGAGGTAGCGCGAGGTGTTGGACTTCGATTTGAGCTGGAGCGGGTCGGTGTAACCGGCCTCCGCTTCGTTGCGCTTCTTGTAGCCCAGGTCCTCGGGCTGGATATAGACATAGCCGAGGTTGTAGGTGAGCTTGAGCCCGGTGTGGATGTCGCACATGCCGTTGACCGAGAGGTCGACGCCGTAGATGCGGGCTTTGTCGACATTGACGAATTGCGCGCCGATGCCGGGCATCTGCCCGTCGAGCGCCATCCGGATCACCGTCCCCAGGTTGTCGATATATGCGTAGGTCTTGTTATCGAACAGGCCGAAGCGGAACTCGATCATGTCCTTGTACTCGGAGTAGAAGGCGGCCACGTCGAGGTAGCCTTTGAACGGGCCGAGCTTGTAGCCTTGTTTGAGCCCGATCTCGGCATTGTAGCCCGACTCGGCCTTGAGGTTGGGGTTGGGGTAGGCGCCTACGCCGCCGATATCCTTGAAGATGAACTTCTCGACGATCGACGGGTAGCGGTAGCCCTGGCCCACGGAGGCGCGCAGGTAGCTGTACTCGCCGAGCTTGTAGTTGAGGCCGCCGCGGAAGATCGGCTTGACCGGCGCGTTGAGCCCGAAGATGCGGGTCTCGGCTTCGCGCAGGTGCGAGTCGACGCGGTAGTACTCGAGGCGCATGCCCAGCGAGAGGCCCAGGCGGTCCCGGAAGCGGTCGTCGTACTGGAAGTAGGCGGCCAGGTTGTCGCTGCTGTGCTCGCCGGCCACGTTCGAACGGGCCTGGACGTGGTCGTAAGTCGCGCCGGCGGTGATCTGCGCCGTGCGGAACTTCTTGCTGTACTGGTAGTCGAGGTAGTATGAGGCCGTGTTGTCGGCCTTCGTGCTGTTGGACTTGGGCGATCCCGAGCTGAGCAGCCAGGGGACCAGCTCCTCGGTGTTCGTCGGCAGCGGCGTGCGTCCCATCACCCATGAGATCAGATCGACGTAGTCGGCCGGGGTGGCTTTGGGGAAGAACTTGTTGCCCAGGCCGATCACCGCGTCGGCGATGGCGTTGATGTTGCCCGAGAGCAGGGGCGGGAGCAGCGTGGGGAGCAGTTGTCCGGGATTCTGGACGATGCCGGCGATCTCGCCGATCGAGTTATAGTTGAACCCCATGTTGTCGGCGATCTCGAAGATCGACTTGTCGGTGGGATGCGAGACGATGTTGTCCGACTTGTAGTAGATGCGTCCCTTGATGCGGTACGTCGTGTTCTTGTCGGGGTTGGTGTAGTTGAGGAACGGATCGACGTAGAACGAGTTGCCCTGGCGGCCCATGTTGGCCAGCGGCGACTGCAGGTAGGGCTGGTCGGGCGAGCGCCAGATGAAAAAGCCGCCGTAGTTGTTCGACAGGAAGTTGACGTTCAGGCCGTAATCGAGGTACCTGACCTTCGGATCGTGGTAGGTGACGTTGCCGCCCACGCGGATGCGCTGGTTGTAGTCGCCGCTGCGGTAGCCTTCGTCGGTGAACAGGTTGAGGCCGCCCGAGACGTCCCAGTTGCCGATGCGGCGCGCGTGCGAGAAGTCGAGCCCGGTGTAGATCGGGTTGCGGATGCCCGAGAAGACGCTGCTGCGAAGCAGGGGCTTGACCTTGTACTTGCCCTCCCGCCAGAAGTCGCGGTCCCACCAAATGTAGCCGCGGTCCTTGGGATTGCCGTAGATACCCAGATAGGTGTTGATCCGCGTGCTCGGCGCCAGGCCCGGGCGTTTGGTGCGCACATTGATCAGCCCGTTGAGAGCCGACGAGCCGTAGAGCACCGACGAGGCGCCCTTGATGACTTCGACCTGCTCGACGTTCTCCATGGGGATCGTGTTCCAGTTGATCTCGCCCACACCCGGGGTGAGCACCGACATGCCGTCGACCAGGATCAGGCTGCGGCTGCCTACGCCGTAGGTCCAGCCGCTGCCGCCGCGGATCGAGGGCTGCTTGTCGTTGACGTCGACGCCCGGCAGCGTATTGAGCATCACCGAGAGGTTCTTGGGGTTCTGGCGGTTGATGTCCGCGGCTTTGATGAGGTCCATCGAGACGGTGATGTCGCTCAGCTTCTGCTCGTAGCGGCCTACGCTGACCACCACGTCATCCAGCACCTCGGTCGAGGGCGAGAGGTACATCGTCTGCGTGATACTCTGGTTGCGGCCCACCACGAGCGGGCATGTCTCGGTCTCGTAACCCAGCAGGCTGTAGGTGAGCGTCACGCCGCCCTCGGGGACGGACAGCTCATAGAAGCCCTTGATATCGGTCGAGACGCCGCGGGCGACGCCCTCCTTGTCTTCGTAGTAGACGTCAACGCCCGCCAGCGCCTCATCGGTGCCGGTGCTGTAGACGTAGCCGCTGACTTGCTGCCCGAGCGCCGTCTGGGCGCATAGCAGCAGGATCACCGCTGCGCAGATCTTTCTCATAATCTTCTTTTTCGTTGGATGTGGTCACAGCCCGCTCGCCGTGGGATACACGGGAACCGGCAGTAAACGGTGAAAACTATTGCGATATAAATAGTTTTCACAACAAAAATATCAAAAAAACCTCAGGTGCAACTTACGGGTGGTGAGAATTAACACGGGCCGGGGCGCAGGGACGGTGCGCGGCGGTAGTGTTGCGTGTCTTAAGGTGCAGGTTGATAGTCGATTGTACACCGGTGAGGATGTGGAGGACGTTGCAGGGATTTTTGGGCGAACCGGACGCGGCCGGACGGCCGAGGGACCGAAAAGGTGGGTACGCCCCGTGCAGACCGGGGAATGGCAGCGTAGAAACGCGGCACCGTTATTGCCGTATCAATTATTTAACGTACCTTTGTACGGATATGAGCCGGCGCCGTGTCGTTTGCACGGTCCCTTCTCCCGGCCCTCATATCGTTAACTTAATGATGGCTGCTGATCGAGCAGCTCCTGATAATCACATGACATTTAAGCAACTGAACATTACCGAGCCGATCCTGCGGGCGCTCGGCGAGAAAGGATATACCGATCCCACACCTATTCAGCAACAGGCCATTCCGGTAGTTATGGCCGGCCGCGACATCTTCGGCTGCGCGCAGACCGGAACCGGTAAGACCGCCGCCTTTGCCATTCCCATCATCCAGCGTATCACCGGGGCCCCGACAGCGGGTGGACGGCGCGACATCCGGGCGCTGATCCTCACGCCCACGCGCGAGCTGGCCATCCAGATCGACGATTGTTTCGAAGACTATGCCAGGCACACTTCGCTGCGCCACAGCGTGATTTTCGGCGGCGTGGGCCAGAAGCCCCAGACCGATACGCTGCGCCGCGGGGTCGACGTGCTGACCGCAACGCCGGGCCGCCTGCTCGATCTGATGGGGCAGGGTTTCATCGACCTCAGCCGGGTCGAGTGCTTCGTGCTCGACGAAGCCGACCGCATGCTCGACATGGGATTCATCCACGACATCAAGCGTATCCTGCCGAAGCTGCCCCAGAAGCGGCAGACACTGCTTTTTTCGGCCACGCTGCCCCCGGCCATCGAGTCGCTGGCCCGCACGATGCTCCACAACCCGGCCAAGGTGGCCGTCGCCCCCGTCTCATCGACGGTCGACACGATCAGTCAGAGCGTGTATTTCGTCGATAAACCCGATAAGAAAACATTGCTTCTCGACCTGCTCAGGCGTGACAAGCGCGACTCGGTGCTCGTCTTCTCGCGTACCAAGCACGGGGCCGACAAGCTGGCCCGCGTGCTGAGCAAGGCCGGGATCGGTGCCGAGGCGATCCACGGCGATAAGTCGCAGGGAGCCCGACAGCGGGCGCTTGAGAACTTCAAGACACACCGCAGCCGCGTACTCATCGCCACAGATATTGCGGCGCGCGGGATCGATGTAGACCAGCTTGAGCTGGTGATCAATTACGATCTGCCCGAAGTGCCCGAGACCTATGTGCACCGTATCGGCCGTACGGGCCGCGCGGGTAATGCCGGGACAGCCTACTCGTTCTGTGCCGAGGAGGAGAAGCCGCTGCTCAAGGACATTCAGAAGCTGATCGGTAAGGATATTCCCGTCAGCCGGCAGCCGGCTACGGCCTGAGCGAGGCGCTCCGGCACGGGGCGGCCGCATGCACGGTGGCTGGGCGATGGCGATGTACCGCACGCTGCGCCGGTGGACTGAGGTGGCCCGGAGCGTTGGAGACAGGATATGACAGACCGGGAGGGAGGCCGTTGGGGCATCTCTCCCGGTTTTCTTTAGTCGTTGGAGAGGTGCGGCAGTCCGGACCGGATGGGTGGCATGTCCGGGCGGCATGTTCCTAAATGCCGGGAGCGTGTCCGGGCGATGATGCTCTCTATGCCGGGGGAGGAAGCGTGGGATACTCGGGGGCGGAGAGGTGTCCCGGGCTGGATATGTCGTGCGGGTCTGTGCCGGATATGGTCGATGCAGCGGTTGTATAGTATAGATGCAGGTGTCGGGGTTGTCACACCGGTCGGGCTCGTTGCGTCGCAGCCGCAGTTTTTCCCATATGTCCGGCAGGACATCCTCTGCCTCGCAGCGGTCGCCGAGCAGGCTTTGGACCATACGGAACATGCTGTCCCTTAGGGGTAGGACGCGCGTGTCGAACTCTCCGGTACCCATGTTCCGTGCTCAGGCGCTTGGGGTGTGGTTTTGTGGGTATGACGGCCGGGCAGGCAGGAAGTAACATGCGGCCGTGATTTTTTGTGCAGACCGGCGCTCTGGTGGCGGAAGCGGCGGGGCGTTTCAGGATAGAGATAGTGTTTGGGGATCGGATGGAGGCCTATCCGGGCCGAAAAGGCGTTGCGCCGTGCGGGTGGGGTTGTGCGGAATGTCGGTGTGGGGGGGCCGGGGGGCTGAACGGTACACGGCGCTTTCCCCGGAAGGGAAAGCGCCGTGCATAGTAAGAGGGCGGGTACGGACCCAGCCGCAGGCGGGCTTACTGGATAGTGTGTTTCATCAGGAAGACGTTGTATACGCTGGCATTCTTGCCCCAGATCGACATGAGGGAGTAGATGTCGTCGGTTTTGTTGAACCACTTGTGGAACATGGCGGCATAGGGGCCCCACATAGAGACCGGGGGACGCTGCAGATCGTCGGTATACCACGGGCCGGTGATGTCGGCGGCCTGGGCGTAGTACATGCCCTCCTTCCCGGTGCCGTGGTACAGCCAGCGCTGGTATTTCTCGTGCCACATCAGGCTGGCTTCACCCGCAACCCGTTCGATCACGGGAACGGCGGCCGACTCGTCATTCTCGATCCACGTCGAGCCGTTCCAGTACTGGTACTTGTTCTTGCGCTCGAAGTCGGCTTCGTGGAAGCGGGCCAGGTAGACCGGGCTCGCACGATAGCTGTATGCGTTCGAGGGGCTTTCGGGATTGGCGCCGGGATTCCCCGAGCCGTGGGTGCCGAGCATGTAGATGTAGTCCGAGCCTGGCGTGGGGTCTTTCTCGTAAGCCACCAGGAAGAACTTGCTGTCACGCGGGAAACGGACGGGGACTTTGTTCCAGTTCTGGCCGTTGTCGACCGACTTGTAGATCTCGGCGAAGTATCGGGATTCCCCGCCTCCGGCGACGATCCAGTTCATGTAGTGGACGTAGTCGCAACCGTTGGCCCGGATCGCACTGGTCGGAATCGAGGTGTAACCTCCTGTGTATGCTTTGGGGATCAGCTCTTTGGCGAATTTGTTGCTGTTCGGGTGGAGGGCCATCGTGTTGAACTGGAAGCCGTCTTCGAGGTTGGTGTCGTCGGAGAAGGCCAGCACGTTTGACCGCCAGTCCGCGGCCGGCCCGCGGCCCGAGCCGCCGTATGTATCTCCGAAGAAGACACCTACCTTGTCGCCCATATCGAATACGATGCCGAGGTCGGTACCCCCGAAGTCATAGTCGGCGAGCGTGTTGTTGGAAAGCGGCAGGTTGTCATATTTTGCGTTTCCGCCGGTGACCTGCGAGATGAATTGCGGATTGGTGAACCTGATCCGTCGCATGAAACCGCCGTAGAGCGTCAGGTCGTGGTCAACCGGCGCTTCGAAGTCGTATCGCTGGGTACAGGCGTCGTCGGTAAACCAGCCCGAAAAGATGAAGCCCGTTTTACCGGGATACTTTTTAGGTTTGGTGATTGGAGTGCCTTCGTTTACCGAGACCGGTGGGATGGTGGTCGCGGGGTCGTTGGTGACGAACGTCACCGTGACGGTTTGGGCTTTGGCGTATCGGGCGTGCAGTGTGAAGCTGCTGTTGACCGGGGCGGCGAAATTGTATTCGCTCCCGGTAGCGGTGAACCAGCCTGTGAACAGGCTGTCGGCTTTGGTTGGCGCCGGGTCGGGCAGCGTGGCCTTGCCTCCGGCCAGGATATCCTGCGGGTCTACGGCCGGCGTGCCGCCGCGCGTGTCGAAGGTCACCGTGTAGGTGACCGTGCCTTCGCCTTCCTCTTTGGAGCTGCCGCATGAGACGGTGCCTATGCCCACGACGAACAGGGCGGCCATCGGAATAAGGAAATTTGTGTAGAGTAGTTTCATAAGGGAAAAATTTTTCCTCAAAGATAGTTAAAAAAACGGAATGACAAAATCTTTCGGCAGGATACCGGTGTGCCGGGTTGGGATTTGCCATTCCGCCGGTTGTCCATTTGCTGCCGGCCGGGGCATTTGCGCGCTGCTCAGTTGTCCTCGGGATGCAGCGGGACGAGCAGCCAGTGGGTGTGGCCGGGCATGCGGGCCACCAGGTCGTACCAGAGACCCTCGGTGTCCTCCATGATCGTTTCGCAGGCGACCGTCGTTACGGCCCACTCCTCCTGTTCCGTTTCTTCGCGGAGCTGCCCCTCGGCCCAGGACGAGTAACCGAGGAAAAAACGCACGTCGCCGGGACCGGCCATGCCGGCCTCGACCAGGCGGCAGAGCACCTCGAAGTCGCCGCCCCAGCTCAGGTTGCCGTAGAGCGGGACGGAGCCGGGCACGGACGAGCCCAGCGTGTGGACGAAATGGAGGGTCTGGGGCTGGAGCGGGCCGCCGAGGCCCAGCGTGAAGCCCCGTGACGGGAACTCGGCGACGAGGTCCGCGACGTCGAACGTCAGCGGTTTGTTGAGGATGAACCCCACGCTGCCCGACTCGTTGTGCTCGGCAATGAGCACGGTGGCGCGCCCGAAGTAGGCGTCGCCGAGGTAAGGCTCGGCGACCAGCACGCTGCCCGGGCGGATCATGTCATACGGTTTGCTCATGCAGTGGCGAATTTAACTATGGTGCGGCACGAGGGGGCGTTGGCCGGGGTTACTGAATCATCGTCGGGCGTATGCCGCCCTAAAGTGGCGCAGAGACCTGCGCGCGGCGGCGGTCTGCGGAGTGTTCTTGTGTCGCAGCGGGCGGGCGCATCTTCCCGTAGAGGTCGTGCTTGGGCCGGACAGGCCGTGAGGCGCCGGAGCGTTATGCCGCTCTGCGGGGCGGACCGCCCACGATATAAACGCAGATTATCGGCATAACGTATGCCGGCCGGTGCCGAATGCGCCGGCGCACGGTATTGCGCGGGCCGGAGGTGTGTCCGAAAGGGGGGGGCTCGGATGCGGTGCTATTTGACCAGTTTGGTCTTGTAGTCGGCCTTGTACCTGCCCTTGCTCATGGCGGCGAGCTTGGACTTGAGCAGCGTGCGGCGCAGCGGCGAGAGGCGGTCGACGAACATCTTGCCCTCGAGGTGGTCGTACTCGTGCTGGATGACGCGGGCGGCATAGCCGTCGTACTCCTCGTCGTGCTCGACGAAGTTCTCGTCGAGATAACGGATCTTCACCTTTGTGGGGCGGCTCACGTCCTCATGGATGCCGGGGACGCTGAGGCAGCCCTCGTTGAAGAGCTCCTCGTCGCCGAAACGCTCGTAGATCTCGGGGTTGATGAACGCCTTGGTGAAGTCGGCCAGGCGCGGGTCCTCGTCGGCCCACGGGCGCGCGTCGATCACGAACAGGCGGATGCTCTTACCGATCTGCGGGGCTGCAAGGCCCACGCCGTCGGAGGCGTGCATCGTGTCGAACATGTCTTTGATCAGTTGCGGGAGGCCGGGATAATCGGCCGTAATCGGTTCGGATACGTTGCGTAGCATCGGCGAGCCGTAGATCACAATCGGGTAAATCATCGTATCGTCTGTTTTTATTTTCTGCTGTCCATATAGCCTTGCAGGATGATCGTCGCGCTCACGCGATCGACCAGTCCCTTCTCGCGCCGTTTCATCTTCGGGACTCCCCCGTCGATCATCGCGCGCAGGGCGAGTTTCGAGGTGAAGCGCTCGTCGAACAGCTCGACGCTCAGCGTCGGATAGGCGCGGCGGAGCCGCTCGACCAGCGGGCCGATGTGTGCGAAAGTCTCGGACGGGCTGCCGTCCATCTGGCGCGGCATGCCCACCACGATCGTGTCGACATCGTTCGCAGCGATGTATTTTGCAAGGAACGCTTTGAGCTCGGCAGTGGGTACCGTGGCGAGACTGCCGGCGATGATCCGAAGCGGGTCGCTGACGGCGATGCCCGTACGCCGGAGGCCGTAATCAAGTGCCAGAATTCTACCCATGAACGTCAAAATTTGCACAAAGTTAAGAAAAAAAGCTATCTTTGCCATTCGACAAAACGTTAGCGTAAAAAATCATGACACAGGAGGAACTGTTTAAGAAGCTGGTGGCCCACAGCAAGGAGTACGGGTTCATTTTCCCTTCGAGCGAAATATACGACGGACTGAGCGCCGTGTACGACTACGGACAATTGGGCGTCGAACTCAAGAACAACATCAAGCGTTACTGGTGGGACTTCATGGTCAAGCTGCACGAGAACATCGTGGGCATCGACTCGGCCATCTTCATGCATCCGCGTATCTGGGAGGCTTCGGGTCACGTGGGCGCCTTCAACGACCCCCTGATCGACAATAAGGACTCGAAGAAGCGCTACCGCGCCGACGTGCTGATCGAGGAGTGGCTGGCCAAGCAGGACGAGAAGATCGACAAGGAGGTGGCCAAGGCCCGTAAGCGTTTCGGCGACAGCTTCGACGAGGAGAAGTTCCGCGCCACGAACGAGCGCGTGCTCGATCTGGTCGGGAAGCGCGACGTGATGCACGGCCGCATGGTCGAGGCGCTCAATGCGGGCGATCTTGACGCGATGCGTCAGATCATCGTCGACTGCGAGATCGTTTGCCCGATCTCGGGGACACGCAACTGGACCGAGGTGCGCCAGTTCAACCTGATGTTCGAAACCAAGCTCGGGGCCGCATCGGACGGGTCGAGCACGATATACCTGCGACCCGAGACGGCACAGGGCATTTTCGTCAACTTCCTCAATGTGCAGAAGACCGGCCGCATGAAGATACCGTTCGGTATCGCGCAGATCGGCAAGGCGTTCCGCAACGAGATCGTGGCGCGCCAGTTCATTTTCCGCATGCGCGAGTTCGAGCAGATGGAGATGCAGTTCTTCGTCCGCCCCGGTGAGGAACTGGGGTGGTTCGCCCACTGGAAGGAGGCCCGCATGAAGTGGCACCGCGCCCTCGGGTTCGGCGATGATAAATACCGCTTCCACGACCACGACAAGCTGGCCCACTATGCCAATGCGGCCACCGACGTCGAGTTCGAGTTCCCGTTCGGGTTCAAGGAGGTCGAGGGTATCCACTCGCGCACCGACTTCGACCTCGGGAACCATCAGAAGTTCTCGGGTAAGAAGATCACCTACTTCGACCACGAGACCGGCGAGAGCTACGTGCCTTACGTGATCGAGACATCGATCGGCGTCGACCGCATGGTGCTTCAGGTGCTCTCGGCTTCATACCTGGAGGAGAAACTCGCAAATGGCGAGGAGCGCGTGGTGATGCGTTTCCCGGCCGCGCTCGCGCCCATCAAGGCTGCCGTGCTGCCGCTCGTCAAGAAGGACGGGCTGCCCGAGCTGGCGCATGAGATCAAGGATATGCTCAAGCTTGACCATACGATCCAGTACGACGAGAAAGACAGCATCGGCAAGCGCTACCGTCGCCAGGATGCGATCGGTACGCCGTTCTGTATCACCGTCGACCATCAGTCGCTTGAGGACCGCACCGTCACGCTGCGCCACCGCGATACGATGGAGCAGCAGCGCGTGGCGATCGACGATCTTCCGCGGATCGTCGGCGAGGAGGTGAGCCTGCGCAAGCTGTTCGCCAAGCTGGCGTAAATCCGGCCTGACGGAAGTGTCGGGACGTATCACATAAGAAGGGAAGGGCTGCGGCCCGACCGTCGAACGATCTTGGCCTGCGGTGCTGCGTGTGCGGCGGGTGACCCAAGTTCGAATGTGTGAATGAAGTGCAGGGGGAGTCCGCGGGCTCCCCTTGATTTATTGGGTAATTTCAAATTAATTGTTACCTTCGTCTCACGGAGCGGGATGGCCGGAAGGTCGGTCGGGAGCCGTTGCCGAATCCAAGTACGCTGTACCGCGATGGAAAAAGTAGCCATATTTCCCGGGTCGTTCGACCCGTTCACGCTGGGCCATGACGTGATCGTCAGGCAGGGCCTGGAATTGTTCGACAGGATCATTGTTGCCGTAGGTATCAACGTAGAGAAGCACGGGTTGCTCTCGACGGGCAACCGCGTGCGCCTGATCCGTGACCTGTATGGGGACGACCCGCGCATCGAGGTGACCACATACACGGGCCTTACGGGCGACTTCTGCCGTTCGCAGAGTTGCCGTTTCATCCTGCGCGGCATGCGCAACACGGTCGACTACGAGTACGAACGGAGCATCATGCTCGTCAACCAGAAATTATATCCCGAGATCACGACCGTGCTGCTGTTCACCCCGCCGCAGTACGTGGCCATCTCGTCGAGCATCATCCGCGAGCTGGTGACCTACGGAGGCGACACCAGCTCGCTCATGCCGCAGAATATCGATATTACCAATTACCTATAAATTGCGAAGCAAATGGAATTTACCGCTGAAATGATAGCCGGCTTCCTCGGAGGCGAAGTGGTCGGCAATCCCGGGGCGACGGTCAGCAATGTCTCGAAGATCGAAGAGGGACAGCCGGGTACGTTGGCTTTCCTGGCCAACCCCAAGTACGAGCACTTTATTTATACGACCGGGGCGTCGATCGTGATCGTCGGCCGGGACTTCGTGCCGGCGCAACCGGTCGCGGCGACGCTCGTCAAGGTGGATGATGCGTACGGCGCATTTGCCAAGCTGCTTGAGCTGTATGTGGCCAATAAGCCGCAGAAGAAGGGTGTCAGCCCGCTGGCGGCCATCAGCGCGTCGGCTTCGCTCGGCGAGGGTGCCTATGTGGGCGAGTTCGCCGTGGTGGGCGATGGCGTGAAGGCGGGCCGGAACGTGAAGATATTTCCGCAGGCGTATGTCGGCGACGGGGTGCGGATCGGCGACAACGTGACGATCAATTCGGGCGTCAGGATATACGAGCAGTGCGTGATCGGCAATAATGTGATCCTGCATGCCGGCGCGGTGATCGGGGCCGATGGTTTCGGCTTCGCGCCCAACGGGCAGGGCGGCTTCGACAAGATCCCGCAGGTGGGCAACGTGGTGATCGAGGACGATGTGGAGATCGGTGCCAATACCTGTGTCGACCGGGCGACGATGGGCTCGACCCGCATCCTGCGGGGCGTGAAGCTCGACAACCTGATCCAGGTCGGCCACAATGTGGTGATCGGAGAGAATACGGTGGCTGCCGCGCAGGTGGGTATCGCAGGTTCGACGAAGGTGGGACGCAATTGCATGATGGGCGGCCAGGTGGGTCTGGCGGGTCACATCACGATCGGCGACCGGGTGCAGATGGGCTCCAAGTCGGGCATCTCGAACAACATCGCCGACGATCAGGTTTATATGGGCTACCCGGCGCTGCCCAATTCGAAGTTCCACCGGGTGAATGTCGTATACCGCAATCTGCCCGATCTGAGCGCCAAGGTGAGCCAGCTCGAGAAGCAGCTTAAGAAGCTTAGCGAACAGCTCGGTGGCGGGGAGGAGAAATAAGGGCCTGATGAGGAGAAATACGGTCGTGTCGCAGGTTGACGGTGGTGCGCCGGACCGCGATGCGGTGGCCGGCCTGAACGGATCGTGTGCGGTCGCGTGCGGGCTATCGTCCGGAATGGCCGGACCGGAGTGTGGAGACTTGGATGTCGTGCCGTCCGGGGTGGCGTGCGTTGCCGGAGAAGATGGGAGCGCCCTGATCGCCCGGCGATCAGGGCGCCGGGGGCTGGTTGGCGGCCCCCGCCTGGCAGGTAAGGCCGTGTCAAAGAATGCGGCGATGGCCGGGCGACCGGAACTGAGTACAGCCCGAGCGGGGCATAGCGGGGGCACGAAGGATCGGGAGCGGCGCGATGCGCGGATCATCATGGGGATCGACCCAGGGACCAACACGGCCGGATACGGCGTGATCGAGGTGGCAGGCAGTCGGATACGGTGTGTCGTGCTGGGCAATATCGAGCTGCACAAGCTCGGGGACCCTTATCGCAAGCTGCACCATCTATTTGAGCGTGTGGCGGCGCTGGTCGACGAATATCGGCCGGACGAGGTGGCGCTTGAGTCGCCTTTTTTCGGTAAGAACGTGCAGAGCATGCTCAAGCTCGGCCGTGCCCAGGGCGTGGCGATGGCTGCTGCGCTTTCGCGCGGGGTCGATGTGTTCGAGTATGCGCCGCGCAAGATCAAGCAGTCGATCACGGGGCTCGGAGCGGCATCTAAGGAGCAGGTGGCCGGATTGCTCAAGGGGATGCTCGGGATCGAATACGTGCCCAAGAAGCTCGATGCGACGGACGGGTTGGCTGTTGCCGTGTGCCACTATTTCGAGACCTCGACGCCGGCCGCGCTGATGGCTCGCGCCGGGTCGGCCTCGGTGACGGGGGGCGGACGCGGCTCCCGGTGCGGAAGCTGGGAGAGCTTTGTCAGTCAGAACCCCGAACGTGTCAAAGGTAAGAAGTAGCGGGAGAGTTCCGCTTGTACTTTGGAAAGGTGCCGGCGGGTCGTTTCGGCCTGTGGGAGCCTTTGGTCTTTCCCTGTATTCGTGGCGCGTCTTGTTGTCCGGAGGCCGAACGGGTGTATTTGACGGTTCTCCCGGGCCGCCGGCGGTCGGTTGTGCGGGTCGCGGATGGTTGCGCGGATCGGCCGTAAAGCCGGTGTCGGAGGAATAGCGGACCTGATACTCAAGCTGGATAGGGTAGGGCATGAAGATGTGATGTCAGGGTCTAACGGGTCGCTCGGTCTTCCCCGCCAGGCGGAGGTGGTACGTTGCTAACTTTTGCGGCAGGCGGTGCTCTGTCCGGGCGGGCTGTGTGCGAGACGGTCCGCAGCCGGTGGCTGGCGGGAGAGGCGCATGGCGGTGGCTCGGAGGCTGATTTCCTGTGTGCAGGGAACGGAGTTTGGGGTGGAAACAGGGAAAGATGAATTTTTCTATGGATTTTCTTGCCGAAGGGTTTGCAGGAATATCAAATTTTATTACCTTTGCATCGCAATTAAGGCATGGCACCGTAGCTTAGCTGAATAGAGCATCTGACTACGGATCAGAAGGTCACAGGTTTGAATCCTGTCGGTGTCACACTGAATAGCAAGGGGTTGCGATGAATTTCGTAACCCCTTTAATTTTCTTGTACACACAATTTGCACACAACTTGCCGAGTTGCGGATTGAAGTGTCGCCGCCCGACAACCACCTTATCGCCCAGGGGTAACAATGTCGAAGCGCCGCGCACCCCTGCCGGTGTCGGCGTAGAGCAAGCCGTGCGGCGGTGTCGGTAATTCCTTTGTTCATCCTTTGTTCGTTCTGGGTTCGGCAGCATTAACTGGGCCGATATCTCGGCCCTGTGAATACAGCGGAAATCTCCGCTGAAGTCCAAATCCCGTAGCTACCGAATGAAACGGAATCCCCTAAATTGACCCGAAAAAAATCATGGTGCCCCCTGATTATATGACCTCGGAATGTAGCAAATGTAGGATACGTAGCAGGAAAAACACTTTTTGTACAAGGATAAAAAACAGAACGATGAACCTTGCCGTGCAGCCTCAACGGTCCGCTATCTGACCCGGAAAAAATCATCACAGGGCCATAAAAAAGGGGTGGACCACAATGGCCCGCCCCTTTGAGTGCATCAAGCAAGTAGATCAACATAGGTAACGCAACAGTTCGTTAGGGTCGAAGTGTACCGGCGCTGTGCATGCGGTAAATGTTTGCATCATTGTATCTCGGTTCTTAAGTGCTCTGTATGCTTTTCGTGATATGTATAATTTTAGATTACACGCAGATATCAATACATGGCTTTTTATACTGTAGCGGATTCTTGTGATTTAGCGACAACGATTTCTCTATCGCATAAATCACTGCATATACAGTAATCACTGGAAACACGCAAAAAGTTCTATTTGAGATTTCTGGAGAATTAAGTAAATACATTGTTATATTGAAATACGTGTTTTAGCACTTGCTTCATATCGTGCCGTATATTATCGACCTATCTTCAAGGGCTTGATCTTGGAACGATTTCCTCTACGGAATTATCAATTCTGACATTTTAGACTGGTAAATTACATAAAAATCTATTATCTTTATCCAGTATAAAACGATTGGTATGCATACAATGAAAAAAACTATATCTTCCGTCGGATTGGTTTGTTTTCTCCTTGCCTCGGGTGTTGTATGCCGGGCCGCAGATAAGCCGGGACAGGATGCGCCCCGGCAGGAAACCGAACAACCGCAGCAACCGGATCAGCCTGCAAGCGTAACGGGCTGGTATAAAATATACATTAGATGTATGTACACAAGCAGCCACATGACATTGGATGTTCAATGGGCCGATACGATTGACTATATCAAACAGAAGATCCACGATAAGGACGGACTCATACCGGAATATTTCCGGTTGAGTTTTGCAGGCAGGACATTAGAGGAGAGCCGTACATTAGCAGATTATAATATCCAAAATGGTTCTTATATAGACTTGACGGTTTTGAATTAGGATTTAAAAAGAGCGAATAATCATTATTCGCTCTTTTTAATTTACCAAAAGCGTATCCCTTCGTTTTCGCAGGTAAATATGCGTTCTTCTTTGCCTTCAGACCAGTTTCGCAACCAATATACCGCATTTACTGGAACGTCAGGAAATTCAACCGACATTCCGGTCGCCCTTTGCGATCCGAGCGATACCCAGCCTTGCGGTCCCATGTAGAACAACTCGTAAATTTGTCCGGGATAAATGCCGTTGGCGTCGTTCCTGCATAAGTACCGTATCCTCGATACCTGCCGAGGATGGCCCAGGTCAAGGATGAACGGTGCGGTCACAGTGGCGTAGGTCAGCGGATCATTGTCGAAGGCATTGGAAAGTGGGTTGCTGAAGCCATTTTTGGAGACATTCATCAAGGCTGGCGTCAGGGGGGTGTTCAGCTCGTCATACAGGGCCAGTTCTGCCAGGTACTGAAAGCCGTTCGGGACAGTGTACCGGATGTAACGGTATTGGCCTGCCAGATCGGTATGGCGGTCAATATGAAATGCCCCCGGTGCACGGTCGATAACGAGCAGCGTATCGGGATGGGTAAAATCAGAATCATTGGAAGCCTCGATTGTCGTTCCGACAAACCCGGTATTCCAGTCATTAGTAAGTGAGGGTACAGGATATTTTCGAGTCAGGCGAAGCGTTTGGAGATCGGTCGTATCGGGCATGTATTCCCGCTTTACCCCATTAGGGGTTAGCGAGAACGGATACCCGGCAGGAATTTGTTGCGCTCCGTGGTAGTAAACAGGCTGATACATGACCCCGGTGCCCATTTTGCCAAAACGGGCTTTTCGCCCCTGTGTTGCCGCCCACCAGACAGGGTGCCATGCACGCTCGTTGAAAACAGCTAAATACAGATGATCCGGTCGGTCGGTGATCGCATCGGGTAACGCGACATCAACCTCGCAGGTATTGATATATAAGTCGGTAATGTCCCGATGGAACGGAGATCGCAACACGGCGGGGATCGAATCTTTCCCGTTGGGCTGCGGAGCCGGATTGCGCGAATAGGTCTTGCGGAATACCTTGGCCGCATTGGGGTTCTGAAATTCGTTGAACATGCCGTGCTGATAGCGGCTGTCGATGATCGTAGTCCAGTAATGCCGGTTATCCCGGTCGGGCCAATGGGGGACAAAATCGAGCGCTGCGGGTACGCCACTGGCTCGCAGGCAGGATAATTTGTAGTACGCCTGATCCTGGCAGTTAAAATCATAAACACCGATATGCGAATCCGGTATGAGCAGATTCGTGCATTCCCACCGGTTGATGCGATTGATCCAGCCATAGGTCAGGTTTTTCATGGCACCGATGGTATATAGCGCATTTGTGCCGATGAAAAACTCGGGATCGGCCACCTGTAACATGAGCGGGATGGAATCGCCCGGCCAGGACAGGGGTTCCGTGTCGAGGCGGTACGGCAACAGGTACTCACAAAAATCAGCGAAGCTCAGGTTTTCCAGCCACGGGGCCCGCTCCCATTTCTGAAATGCCCGGTCGATATGGGCGATCAGTTCGTCTCCCGTAACGGTTTGCAGATCATAGGTGCGGTCAAGCTGCCTGCGCAGGACCTCATTATTGGCCGGGATCATGCAGATCACAGACCGGGCGGACTGGCTGATAGACGGAAAGGCCGAATCCACTCTGTGACGGTACGCATCCATATACTCGCCTGAGCAGGAGTAATGCCCCGGCATATTCTCGACCAGAAAGATCGCGGCCCGTAGTTTCTGGCTGTCTGCCGGACTATGCCGGTAATGATCGAGTGCACGCTCCAGTTCGACGCGATTGGCTCCGCTTTCGTTCAGGGCGCTGCGCAATGCGGGTGACTGGTTGGTACAAGCCCATAGCAACGCGCCCCAGGCAATCATAAGACCGTATAGCTTCCTCATGGTTTCGGATATTTCAGGTATTTCCGTGCGGCGGCTCTGGCCTCGAGCACTTTTGAACCGACCACGGGATATGGTTTGGAAAGTATTTCTCGGGCAACGTTTTCGGCCCCCCGCTTGTTGTCTGCGCTTTCATAGAGTTGCAACAAGGCATACAAAGGCATGACACGATTCGGAACCATGTCCGCAGCCCGGCGATAGCAGTCGGTAGCCTCGGCAACCCGGCCGATCTGCCAGTATGCTGTTCCCATGTCATAAACAAGCGTATAGGAACGAAGCGGCAAACCGGGGCGAGATGCCGCTTGGATATAGGCGGTGTAATTTCCGGCGTCGAACAACTGGCTCAGGTATAATCGCATAAAAATCGGATCGGCTCCGAGTACGATAGCGGGCTTTCGGTCATAGAGCATCCTGAACGCCTTTGCCTGGCGGTGCCAGCTATACCCGGCGCTTCCCATTGCAATCAGACACAAGCCAATGATCGCGTAGCGCCATTCGACTTTCAGAGGTTTCGGTTCGGTAGTCCGGCGTCCTGCCGCCAGTGCGCCGAACAGAAGCGGGAAAAGCACTTTGGTCGGCAGCACGGATGCCGGATAGGAAAAGAAGGCAAAAACCGTCAGGGCGAGGAGCGATGCGGCATAGATCCGGCCTGTGCCGCCTGGCGGACATCTGCGGAAGGCCGCGATCCAGAGACCCGCCACCAATAACATTCCGATAATGCCCTGCTCAGCGCCTACGTGCAGCCATTCATTGAAGGCATACTCATTGTTGTCGGCGAGCATGGCCCAGCGGGAATCGGGGTGCTTGTGGAAGTATGCGCCCTGGTAATCCATATATGCCGGGGCGAATGACGTGACCCCATGCCCCGCCAACGGTCGAGCGCCGATCATGCCGAGCGCGACGCGCCAAATGAGCAGCCGCCCGTCGCCCGAGGCGGGGCGCCACAGGTACAGGCCGCACGCCACAACAGCAATGCCCGCGAGCAGACAACAGGCTACTGCGATCCGCCTGCACGCCGGCCCCATCCAGGCACGAACTGCCGGATGCCGGCAGCCATAATACACCAGCCCCGCCAGGACGCCGAGGTACGCCGCGCGTGAGGCCGACAGGATCACCATGCCACCCATCAGGATCAGCGCAACGATATAAAGAGAACGAAGCGTCCGGCCCCACAAACGTGACTGTCTCCATAGTCCCAGCCCGGCGATCAGGCAAACGGCCATATATCCCCCGAAAGGGCCGGGATTAAGGAATGTCCCGGTCAGGTCGTAGCTGGCGTGATAAGACGCCAGCCAGTCCAGCTTTTGCGCGCTCCCGACACAAGACTGAACAGCGCCGGAGACCAACAGGGCAACGATCAGTAAAATGTTATCCCGGCCCCGCATCTGCCGGACGTATAGATACAGCAGGACAAGGGCGAGCCATCCATAGACCCATACCGGATCTATTGGGTAAGGATTGATAATAAGCAGACTGCCCCCACCCCAAAGCAGATAAGCAGCCGCCCACCTGTCCACGGCATTGGGTCGGGGAACGGAGAACGTACCATGCAACGTCCCGAGCACGACTGCGCACAATAGGACAATAGCCGTAGCCAGCACAGGAATGTAGCGCTCGAGCGGCGCGATCACGCACAGCAGGGGTAACACACAAAACCATCCGGCGATGATCCATCCACCGTCTGTCCGTCTGTCGTCATTGTCCGCTATGGTATATGTTAAGCTACGGCCATTCATCCTGTTAAAAAACAGCCCGTCGGAGGACAAACGAGCTGTATGATCGGGTCAAAGAGACCTAATCCGTAGTTTTCAGTCCGTTCACATAAAGCACCTGCTTCTCAATCCACATTTGGACACGCTTTAGGCTCTGCTCGCTTGAATAATCTCCACCGATTATTTTCATGTTGGCTGCGCCGATGGTTCCTTCGATATCGGATATAGCCACATGGCGGTTAAACACCATTGTCCCATGGTTCTGGCACAGCCCGATCACCGTCATCCACTCGGCATCGCTGGCGTAGGGATAGCCCACGAATACAAGTGCCACGGCATCATTTTTAAGCGGCATTTCAAAGAAATAGCTATTGGGATTCAGTTTCTGGAATTTAGGGGACAGAAGCGCCCATCCCTCGTAATTTTCCAAACGGACGATCCTTTTGTCAAAGATATAGACCTCGATCACCGTGAAATCGCCTGCCTCATCTTCCCAGCCTGTATAGTTATAAAGTTTGACAGTATATTCATACTTTCTGTCAGGCGATTTGACCTGAAACGACTGCTTTAATGTCAAAGGGAGATTTCCGGAATTCGGCTCCCGGTAAAATGGCTTTATCATCTCCGCTTTCGTGACAAAGGTACTCCCGGTCCCCCAACTGAATACGGGGGTTTGGGCCGTAACGGATACGGCCAGGCCACAGATCAGCACGGCCAATAAACATAGGTATCTCACGGTTTTCATAGTCGTTAAAATTTTATCCACAGTAAACGTAATATCTTATGTCTCCTTTTCGTTCTTTTCGCCAGCTCTCGCTGAGTTTCTTCTTTATCCAGCGATGATCCATCCATCGTATGTCCGTTTGTCGTCATTGTCCGCTATGGTATATGTTAAGCTACGGCCATTCATTCTGCTAAAAACAGCCCGTCGGAGGACAAACGAGCTGTATAATCGGTTAGAAGAGGGTCAATTGCAGATTTAGCTTTCAAACTGTTGTCATATAGGCCGCCCCAATAGCGTCTTATATATCAGAGATCGCCGCATAAAAAATAAATGTCATTGCTATTAGTCCGAAATCAGTCTCCAGCCTTTTTCATAAAGCACTCCATTCTGAGGCCAGATGCTGAATGTTTTGTCCGGCTCTGCTGCATAGACATAGCTGCCGCCGACCAGTTTCATATTGGAGCTACCTACCGTCCCCTCGACAGCGCTTATCTTCATCGGGCTGTTGTGCACCACTTTGGCGTCGCGTCCATTCACTGCCACGATCGTCAGCAGGCCCGGTGTACTGGCATAGGGATATCCATAGAAACAGAGGGCTATGCCATCGTCCTTGAGCGGCATGACCTGGAAGTATTCATTGGCACCCTTACCTGCTACAGCTCCCTCAAGCTTGATCCAGGCATCCTCATTGATGACCCTAATCAGCGTGCGTCCGAACGCACAAACATCAATGACTCTGAAATCGCCGGGAGAATTTGCAGCCCAACCTTTATAATTGTATAGCTTGACAGTATAATGATATTGCTTGTCAGGCGATTCGAGTTTCATGGAATCAACAAATTCCAAAGGATATACTTGTGTCTCACAAAATGGTTGAATATATTTGGTATTCGGCACTATGAAACCTTGTGCGTCATAGCTAAATACCGGCGTCTGGGCTGCTGCTGTCAATGCAAGAATGGATAAGAGCAAGCCGAATCCAATTTTTTCTAAGAAGTCCTTTTTCATATCGTTGTTATTGTTTAATGTAAACAAAGCAAACTATCCCTGAGATTTTTTCTTTTCCGAAACTATAATTAATCGTGTTTCCGTATGTACGCCTACCCGCTCCAGTTTCCATGACATTGGGTAACTTATATCCCCAGGCAGGGTGAGTTCCACCACTCCCGGGCACACACAGGACGACATGACCATGACCGTTGGGATCAGTGCTCATCCATCCTGCTACGACAATATAGCCACTATTTGCCAATGACCAAGCTTCATTCGGATTAATCTTTCGCCAGGATTGGTCGTGATCTTGCCAGTATGAAATCATTTCGTTTGCCAATTTACCATCGAGCTCAGAGGATTTGGTAATCGTTTTAAATGCCGCGGCAACGCCTACATTACACATAGCCGGGTTATGTCCATCGGTGTTTGTCAGAGACCGGACAGCATTTTTGGCTGCATTTTCAATAACAGACGCGCTGTACTTAGGAGTACCCGTTGGTAAACTACCCTCACCGCCACCACCGCCATCGCCGCCATCGCCGCCTGATGATCCACCGCTATCCCGGCACGAACCGTCGCAATAAGGACTGCCGCAGTAGCGGCACACATCCTTGTCGCATATGCATGGATATGTATTGCATACCGTACAGCAGATACAAACTGATTGATGGCATATGGGGCAAGGACAAATACAGATTCTCTGGTGACATCTCGGGCATGTAGGATACACATCAACATCCTCGATATTGAATCCGTGTGTCACACACCGTGATGTATAGGTGCGACGACACTGCTTGCACCAATATAGTCCGGTCTCTGTGGCCATAAAATCATTGGTTGCCTGCTGGGTTGTGAGCAGGTTAAAGCGCATCAGTGAGGTTGCGGGCTGCTCCGTATCATTTTGGCCGAAATAGACACGAGATACCTCACCATCAGGAGTATGCAGGTAAGATTGCAAATAACGGCCAAGCACATCGGAGATAATAACGAGCCCGGAGAAATCGCCGCGCGCCAGATAATGTAATACTCCTTCGTCCATCCCCTGCTGTGCAGCATAGGTGTGATCGGCGATCATCGTTGCAACAAAGTATTGCACCACATCGGTTTCGAGGATTTTCCGGACAATCAGCTTACTGGCTACCGGAGTGAGCGCCATGCGGCCCGATGCGACTTCCGTGGGTATGTCTACGATGGCCCTGCTGAATTGAGTGCCATTGATCGGGACTTCGATGGTTACGATTCCATTGGCCGATCTTTCAATGGCTTTCGTCCAATCAGGGAACAGATTAGCAACATCGGATACGGATTTGGTCATTGGCGCACCACCTGAACCGTGCCCATGATTGCATCCCGGACCGTGAGCATGACTTTCACCAGTAAGGTTGGGCTGGCTCAATCCGGGAGCATTTGCCTCAAAATAGGCGCGAGCATCGGACAGACTAAAATCACTTTTGCCTGTCGCTCTGATGCGTAAGGTGGCGGCTTGTGGCCTGAGACATCAGGACCTGCGGGTGTCGGCACGTGCGGCCGGGACGGAGGTGCCGTTCGCATATCGGGTAAAATCGCTTATTGCAGAATGGGTATTTGCACCCATTGACCCGGTGGACATATCCCGGTAACTTTGTTGCACAATTAATGGCTCGATTATGAAGAATAGTTTCTGGAGCGGTCTGCGTAACGAAGACTGGATGGCGACGATCATGGGGTTGCTTATGGTGGCGGCCGTGATCGCAGTACCTGCGTGGATACCGAAATTTCCCAAAACCCTGGCGACCGCCGACGCGTGGCTGTCGGTCGGGGGACTGTTTGTCGTCACAGCGACGTTCTCGGCGCTGGGGATCAAAGCGATGGGCGACCGGCTGAGGGGCTTCGTGCCCGCTTTTGCAGCGATATTCGTTATGTCGGCCCTGTGCCAGTACGTGTCGATGCTGCCGGCCATCAAAACAGCGGGGCTGGAGTCCGTTTTTTTCTCGGTGATCCTCGGGCTGCTGATCCGCAATACGGTGGGGCTGCCCCGGTGGCTCATGCCGGCCGTGCGCAGCGAATACTATATTAAAATGGGGCTGATCCTGCTCGGTACCTCCGTCCTGTTCGGCGAGATACTCAAGGCCGGGGCGCTCGGGATGCTGCAGGCCGTGGTCGTGGTTTTCACGGTCTGGTACTTCACTTTCTGGCTGGGCCGCAAGCTCAAACTGGACAGCGAGATGGGGATCATGCTGGCGAGCGCCGTATCGATCTGCGGCGTGTCGGCAGCCATCGCGACCTGCGGGGCGATCAAGGGCGATAACCGCAAGTTGTCGTTCGTGGTGTCGATCGTGCTCGTGGTGGCGATCCCGATGATGTACATCATGCCTCTCGTGGCCAAGTGGATAGGGCTTTCGCAGGAGGTTGCCGGAGCATGGCTGGGGGGCACGATCGACACGACGGGGGCGGTGGTCGCGGCCGGGAAGTTCCTCGGCGAGACTGCGGAGACCTACAGCGTAATCATCAAGTCGTCGCAGAATGTGCTGCTGGGCATTGCCGCGTTCATCATTTCGATCTACTGGTCGCTGCGGGGTACGAATCAGGCCGAGCGGCCTACGGCGGGCGTGATCTGGGAGCGGTTCCCGAAGTTTGTCGTGGGATTTGTGGCCGCATCGCTCGTGTTCAGTTTCCTGATGCCGCTGCAACAGGCCCAGGCGCTCGGCTCGCTTGCCAAAGGATTGCGCGAGGCCCTGTTCTCGCTGGCCTTCGTGTGCATCGGTCTGGAGACGGACTTCAGGCACCTGTTCAAGCGGGAGAACCGGAACAATATCGTAACGTTCCTTGTTGCACAGGGCTTTAATATCGTGGTCACGCTGGTGATGGCCTATCTGCTGTTCGGGCTGTTGGCCGGTTGATGCGCAGGATCAGGATGGTAGGGAAAGGAAAGAGGCCGGCGGGGCCTCTTTTGTTTTTAGTGCGGGCCGGACGGGACTCGGTGCGGGGAGTATGGGAGTGGCGGACGAAGGATCACGACGGCCAGAATGGCCTGTCGGTTCGGCCTTGCGCGATGATGCGATGGCCGGCCTTCCGCAAGGTAGTGCCCTTTTGTCGGAGTTTGTCGCCTGGGGTTCGGGTGGGGCGGCCGGATGCGCATGGCGTACTGGTTTCTGTTCCGTATGGCTTGGCGGTTATTGCACCGGAGGAAATGTGACAGGCCGGGTGGTGCTGCCCGGAGTGCGCGGCGCGACTGGCGTTGCCGGCCTGAAGGCGTCTGCGTGGTAGCCCTGCGGAGCGGGAGGTCGAGCGTTGTCGGGGAGAAGAATCGTTGCGGCGGGAAAAAGAGTGCCCCGGAATGTGGAATCGCGGCACGTTATTTGTCATTACATCAGGCAACGGGCAGGGTCCGGAAACGGAAAATCCGGCACGGTTGCTTGGCATGATATTTGGACATTATATCATCAGACGGAACAATAGGCTAAGAGTTGTTTTCGTTAGTTAGAGTGAACATATACAAAGGTTTCTTCATTTATTTAAGTTTGGGTTAGTAGTTTTGGGGTTAATCCCCAAGGACGGGAGGCAGCCGAGAGGCTCCCTCCCGATTCTTTTTTACGAGGTACAGATAGAAGCGGCTGGGCGTGAGCTATATGTTCATGCCCGGCCGCAAGCGTATGGAGCCGTCAGTGTCTGTGTTCGAGCTCGCTGCCGGGGAAACCGCATACCGGGCAAACATAGCCTTCGGGCCTGTCGTCGACATCGCCCTGGTGAACATATCCGCATACCGGGTACACGTATTGGACGGCTGGCTGCGAGGCAGCGGACGGGGCTGGCGTATCTTCTTCCGGCCGGTAGGTCGGGGCTCTCCGGGGGCCTTACCCTTGATATCTGATGGTAATGGCCGTAGCCCGGATGCGGCGGGCTGACGATCCGTGCTCCAGCGCGTACTACTCGTGGTGGTAGGGCTCGTTGTTGAGGATCGTGAAGGCGCGGTAGAGCTGCTCGGCGAACAGGACCCGGACGATCTGGTGCGAGAAAGTCATCTGCGAGAGCGAGAGGCGCTCGCTGGCACGGGCATAGACCTCGTCGGAGAAGCCGTAGGGTCCTCCGATCACAAAGCAGAGCCGCCGCACGCCGCTGTTCATCCGTTTCTGGAGCCATGCGGCGAACTCCGTCGAGCGCCATTCGCGGCCTTTCTCGTCAAGCAGTACCACATAGTCGGCATCGCCGATCTGGCGGAGCAGCAGCTCGCCTTCGCGCCGCTTCTGCTCCTCGGCCGTCAGGTTCTTCGTGTTCTTGAGGTCGGGCAGCACGGTGACCGCACAACGCGTGTAGAAGTTGATACGACGAAGATAGGCGTCGATCAGTTCAGCGACATTTTTCGAATCTGTTTTTCCTACGACGATGAGGTCGATGTTCATGGCGTGCGTGGTTTTGGTCAGGGGACGGGTGAGGATGTGCGTTCGGCCAGCGAGGAACGTGTTGCCGCCTCTGTGCGGAGCAGGTATGGGTTGCGTACTTCCGGAACGGCTACCGGAGTATGCCGGTCCGGTAGGCCGGGAGGGATGCAGGCGCCCTGTCGGGTCGGCCTGAAGGGCCGATGAACAGAAACACGGTCGATACCGCCGGGAGGGGCCGCGAGTCGGGCATTACGCGTCGGGTCGGCCGGAGCCCGGACAGAAACAGGAGCTGGTTTCCGGGCCTCGGCTATTTCCTGCGCGGAGCGGGCTTGCGTCCCTTGGCCGGGGCCTTGGCGGCATCGCGCGCGGCCTGGTCGAGGATGGTACGCGCGTCCTGCGCGGCGGGGTACTCCATGTCGGTGTTCCATTCGCCGGCGGCGCCCATGTAGATGATCGGTCGCACGGTGTCCATCTGCTTGAGGAGCTGGTAGCTCTTGTAGAGGTTGTAGCCGTTGCCGGCGTCGCCGCCCATCGACCAGCCGATGATGCAGGTATGGTTGCGGCTGCGCGGGATGAGGCTGGCCGAGCGGTCGAGATACGAGGCGAGCCACGCCGGGTCGTTGGCCGTCGTACCGCCTGCGTTGCGGTCTTCCGGCCGGAAGCCGCTGTTGAGGTTGGCCTGGTCGATCACCCAGAGGCCCTGTTCGTCGCAAAGGCCGTAGAACCAGCCCGGCTGCGGATAGTCGGTGCACAGCGTGTTGATCCCCTGCTTCTTGAGCGTCGCTATCTCGGCCGATGTCGTTTTGCGGTCCGCGGCGGCGTTATAACGCGCCGCTTTGATCTCCAGCGGCTGCCCGCGGAGCAGGATCGTGCCATCGGCGAACGAGGTGTCGTGGAAACCGATCCGGAACGGGATGTACTCGATCATACGCCCGTCGCGCTTGATGTAAAGCATGGCTTTGTAGAGGTTGGGCTTCGCGGGGCTCCACGGCCAGTCCTTGATGGCGCCGTAGATGGCCTCGCTGAAGCGGACCGTATCCTTGCCATAGTTGCTGAGGGTGATCTCCTTCTGGTTGTAGGTGAACAGCTTGCCCGAAGGCGCGTAGATATCGAAGCCGACGATCAGCGGCTCGGTGTCGTTATAGCTGTTCGAGAGGGCCACGTCGATATCGAGCAGGCCGTCGATCCTGCGGGCGTCGGAGCGGGTGCTGACGATGAAGTCCTCGATCCGCACCTTGGGCTGCGAGTAGACGTAGACTGTGCCGAGCGCGCCGGGAGCCGCAGCGGGCCGGTTCAGCGTTTCGAGCCATGCGCCGGTCGTGTAGCCGATGACTTCGATGCCGATCGAGTTGAGCCCGTCGGTGACATATTTGGTAATCTCGAACTCGGCCGGCGTGCGGGTGTCCTCGCAGTAACCCACGAGACGGTCGTTGACCCAGAGGTAGTAGCCCGATTGGGCGCCTTCGATATGGATGAACATATCGCGGTCGAGCCACATGTAGGGGACTTCGATCTCGGCCCGGTACTGTACGGTAGGATTGGTCCCCGGAAGCCGCGGCGGCGTGAGCCCGTCGAGACCGCTGCGCGCAGGGGCTGCATCGAGGCAGGGGACTGCGCGCTCGTCCCAGCGGGCGACCGAAAACATCGGTCGGTTGAACCCCTCGATGCGGTCGGCCGGGCGATCGACCGCATGGGCGCGCCAGTTGCCGGCCAGCAGCAGGTAGTGGGGCGACTTGGACCGATCGCCGGCCGTGGCCGCTTCGCGTAGGTCGTAGCTGATGAACTCGGCCCGCAGCGGGGCTTTATGGGTCGAGGGGATACCTGGGTTCTGCCATTCGGGCGTCTGGGCCCCGGCGCCGAACGCGCACAGCAGGCAGCCGATTCCCCACAAAAGTCTCTTCATGGTCGTTGAAGCGGATTTGGATTCTTGCAAAAATCCGTTTTTTTCTGCAGAATCGCAAGCGGCCGGCCGGATTCGGCGCGTTTTTTATCTCCCGGGAGGTGGCGGGTCGGCGGATTCGGCGCTTCGAAGGCCGGATCGCAGGAGGGACCGGCCGATGGATTTTTGGCCGGCCGATGGCGGGATCGTGTATTTATTTTGTATATTTGTAGAATATTAGGATGCGCCTCGGACAAGTCTGAAAACAAGTTTTTGTCTTGCCGCTCGGCTTTCACAATAAAAACGGTCTGCCTATGAGAAAATAACGGTTTTCAAGTTTATACGGATTCTTACACATAAAAAGCGTTAGCTTTTATTCTTGCTTCTGAAACTTCGACACTTTCACGAGCCGCAAAGAGTAAAGCCTGATGCTCACGTAGCGATACGTGGGCTTTACTCAGTTTATTTGCGGCCAGGTAGTCGAAGACCTCAGAAGCGAATGGATGAAAGTATTGTCCCACGTTTTTTATTGGCCAGTATTCAAACAAAGCCGGGGGGACACGGCAGTAATAATCTCATACCATGAATTTCAGATTTTTTATGGCGGGTGCGGTGATTGCTGCGGCGCTCGCGGGATGTAACAAGAACGACGACGGCTCGCAGACGCCTCCGCCGGGCGAATATCGGATCAGCGTGTCGGCTCCGACGACCCAGAAAGTCGCCAACGACGGCATTGAAGTCAAGTGGGAGAAAAACGATATTGTTCGTGCCTACGAGATCGGCGCCGATTATAGCTGGACCCCGGCAGGCGAGTTCGTGATCGACTGGGCGAGCGTTTCGCCCGACGGCAAGCAGGCCGAGTTTGTGGGGCCCAAGGCATTGGCAGAGGGTAAGCGGTATATGATCTCGACCCGTCCCAATGTCGATATGGCCGATCCCGCCCCGGCTTTCAGGATCGTTCAGAATGCGGACCATCTCTGGCTGATGTCTGATATGGTGACTGTCGGCGCCGAGCAGTCGTCGTTCTCCATGCACCACGAGAGTGCCGTGCTGGAATTAACGATCGAAAAGGATGCGGCGACGGTCCCCGAGGATGTGGCCATTCAGAATGTTATCGTAGTGTATCCCGAGATGACCGGGACGGTCAGCGGCGCCGGTGCGGCGACGGCTCCCGGTATCCGGATGGAGGGCTCCCTGTCGGCCGGCCCGCAGCGGGAGTTCGTAGCTACGACGGTGGTTCCCCAACTGTCGTATCAGCCGAACCCGCGGGTCGTCCTGACCGGCGATGCTTCTACGTGCGTGGTGAATATGAAGATCCTGCCCAACCCGTACAGCGCGGGCGTGCCGATGAAGATCGTCGTGCAGACGGTGTCGGCCAGCGGCGGCCCGCTCGAAAACTGGGAGTTCGATAAGACCGGCGTAGAGTTCGAGGCCGGGGCGCTCTATCCGGTGCGCCTGCAGCTGGTCCGTGCCGAGCAGCCGGTCGCCGAGCCCGACGACCGCGCGGCGCTGATGGCGATCTACGATGCGATGGGAGGCTCTGAGTGGCCGGATCATCAGAACTGGGGCAGCGACCAGCCGCTCTCGGCGTGGGCCGGTGTGAGCGTTAATGCGGCGGGACGCGTGGTGGCGCTGAATCTGCGTGGCGTGACCGGTCAGTTCCCGGTCGGCGATCCGATCGTGGCTAAGGCGGCTCCGCGTTATGGGATCAATAGCCTGACCGAGCTGGAACATCTGGAGGTGCAGGGGCGGAATGAGCAAGGGGAGGCGGCTGGCCGTCTCCCCGCCGAGATCGGCGAATTGCAGAAACTGGAATCGGTGGTGCTGAACGGCTTGTCGGTGGGCGGGGCTGTCCCGGAGTCATGGGGCGGTCTTGCCAATCTGACCACGCTGGTCATCACGGGTACGCAGATTACCTCGCTGCCCCCTTCGATCGGTGGGCTGGGCAATCTGCACACACTGAATGTGGCGAATAACCGGCTGACTGCTATTCCCGCAGAGGTGGCCGGTATGGAGAATCTGGGGACCTTCGTGTTCCAGTTCAACAAGATCGAATCGGTGCCCGAGGCGTTGAAGGCCAATCCGAACTACGACAACTGGCCGATGCTCAACAACAGCCACCAGGTGGACGACACGGGTAACGATTACACGATCCCCGGGATCCTGGACGGACAGGTCGGTGCCAAGTTGGACGATCTGGTCGAGAAAGTGTGGTAGGCGCAGCCCTCGGGCGTCAGCCTCTGCGATGCCCGCCCGCTCACCCCACATGTTCCCGGTACGGCGGACCTCTTGGCGAACAGGCGGTGTCCCGGCCGTAACACCGGGCGGCGGGCGGAAAACGTCGCGGCAAAGGACCGTGCGGCCCGGTCTGTTGCTTGGAACCGTGCCGCCGTAGCTGGCTTGGGAAGGGCATGGTGCCGGATGGCCGGAATGCGCGGAAGGTGCGGTGCTACGTGGTTTTGCGGCTTTATGGCCTGTATTTACGGCAGAAGGCGGCTCTGAACGGCTGGCGTATAGGCTGCACGACAATAGCTGCCGGTATGTTGCCGGACAGAGCAGGGGAAACATCCAAGATGTTTCCCCTGCTCTGTCCGGTGCGTGCGCCGGGATCTTACGGTGCCGGCCGGTGTGAGCCCTGCTTGTGCGCGGGGAGTCCGGAGAGCGGTTATTTCTGCCGGAAGAACAATTGCAGCGGCACGCCCTCGAAGTCCCACCGCTCGCGGATCTTGTTCTCGAGGAAGCGCTTGTAGGGCTCCTTGACGTATTGCGGCAGGTTGGTGAAGAAAGCGAACGACGGGGTAGGCGAGGGGAGCTGCATCGCGTACTTGATACGGATGTACTTGCCCTTGGTCGTCGGCGGGGGAGTGTCTTCGATGATCGGCAGGATGTAGTCGTTGAACTCGGAGGTCGGGATGCGGCGCGTACGGGCCTGGTAGACGCGGATGGCCGTCTGTAGCACATCGAGGATGCGCTGCTTGTTGAGCACCGAGGTGAAGATGATCGGGATGTCGTTGAATGGGGCCAGCTTCCGCTTGATCTGCTCGCGGTACTCTTTCATCGTGTTGTTGCCCTTCTCGATGAGGTCCCATTTGTTGACCACGATCACGCAGCCCTTCTTGTTACGGACGATCAGGTTGAAGATGTTCATGTCCTGCGACTCGACCCCCTGCGAGGCGTCGAACATCAGGATGCAGACGTCGGAGGTCTCGATCGCGCGGATCGAGCGCAGCACCGAGAAGAACTCGAGGCTCTCGGTCACTTTGGTCTTCTTGCGCAGGCCTGCCGTGTCGACCAGGTAGAAGTCCATGCCGAACTTGTTGTAGCGCGTCATGATCGAGTCGCGCGTGGTGCCCGAGACGGGGGTTACGATATTGCGCTCGACGCCGAGCAGCGCGTTGGTGAGCGACGACTTGCCCACGTTGGGGCGTCCGACGATCGTCAGGCGCGGCAGGTCTTCGAACTCCTCGGCCCGGCTGTCGTCGGGGAGCGCCTCGACAACGGCGTCGAGCAGCTCGCCCGTGCCGCTGCCGCTCATTGACGAGATCGTGTACGGGTCGCCCAGGCCCAGGGCGTAGAACTCGGCGGCGCCGTACTCGAGGTTGTTGTTGTCGACCTTGTTGACCACGAGGATCACCTGTTTGCCCGAGCGGCGCAGGATGTCGGCCATGGCCATGTCGAGGTCGGTGATGCCGGTCGATACCTCGACCAGAAAGAGGATCACGTCGGCCTCGTCGATCGCGAGCAGGACCTGCTTGCGGATCTCGTCCTCGAATATGTCGTCGGAGCCGAGCGCGTACCCCCCGGTGTCGATCACCGAGAACTCGCGGCCGTTCCAGTCGGCCTTGCCGTAATGGCGGTCGCGCGTGGTGCCCGCCGTGTCGTCGACGATGGCGTGCCGGCCGCCGACCAGGCGGTTGAAAAGGGTACTCTTGCCCACGTTGGGGCGTCCCACCAATGCTACTAATCCCATAATGTCTGTGCTGATAACGGCCATAAAGGTACGTAACTTTATCGGGAACACAAAAAGTGCCGGCGTTGCGGCTGAAAATTTGCAGAGGGATCGTTGGGGGTTATCCCGAATAAATATTACCTTTGCTCTATTAATGCGCTGAGGCGCCCAAAACGCAATCGCCCATGAAAAAAACCGCTTTCCTTGTCGTGCTGCTGCTCTGTTCCGCGCTGACGCTCTCCGCCCAGAAGCGGGGCGTCCAACTGGTCCAGTTCGGGCTCAAGGCCGGTATCACCGCCCCGAGCTTCAAGCTCAAAGGTTCCGATTTCATGTCGTCGGACCCGAAGGTCGGCTTCCAGGCCGGCCTCATGGCCCGGGTCAACCTGCTCGCGTTCCACATCCAGCCTGAGCTGCTCTACATGTTCAACCAGTACCAGCTGACCGACGGGCAGAACGGCCAGATCAATGTCAATAAGGTGAAGCTCAATACGTTCGAGGTGCCGGTGCTGGTCGGTCTGCGCCTGCTGATGTTCCGTATCCAGGCCGGTCCCTCGTTCAATATCATGATGAAAAGCAATACGGTCGATAAAAAGGGCCAGAAGCTCGACCTGTCGTTCACGCGGCCTTCGGTTTCGTATATGATCGGCCTCGGCTTCGATATCCGCAACATCAACCTCGACGTGCGCTACCACGGCCAGTTCAAGAACTCGAAGCAGTATACGGTCTTCGGCGACGGCAGTGGCGAGATGAGCAGCAAGATCAGGGGCAGCCAGTGGCTGTTCAGCATCGGCTATATGTTCTAATCCGGGAGATGCTGCATGGAGGAGAAGGTCATACTCTTGGAAGGTGTCGATCCGGCCGTGCTCTACGGCGTGGGGAATGCCAACCTGACAAAGATCGCCGCGCGTTTCCCGAAGCTTCGGATCGTCGCCCGCGGGAGTACGATCAAACTGAGCGGCGAGGCAGCCGAGATTGCCCGTTTCGATGAGAAGCTCGCACAGCTGACCGACTACATCGAGCGATACGGCCACGCGTCGCCCCAGGTGGTCGAGCAGATCTACGACGGCGGTATGCCGGCGGACGATGCGCCGATCGACAGCGATGTGATCGTATACGGCAACAACGGGCTGATCGTCCGTGCTCGCACGGTCAATCAGCAGAAGCTGGCCCGGCTCGCTATGAAGAACGACCTGCTCTTTGCCGTGGGCCCGGCGGGCTCGGGCAAAACCTATACGGCCATCGCGCTGGCCGTCCGCGCGCTCAAGAACCGCGAGGTCAAGCGCATCATCCTGACGCGTCCGGCTGTCGAGGCGGGCGAGAAGCTCGGCTTCCTGCCGGGCGACATGAAAGATAAGCTCGATCCCTACCTGCAGCCGTTGTACGATGCGCTCAACGACATGATCCCGGCGGCCAAGCTCTCGAAATACATGGAGGAGGGCGTGGTGCAGATCGCGCCGCTGGCCTACATGCGCGGCCGCACGCTCGACAACGCCTTTGTCATCCTCGACGAGGCGCAGAACACGACCCTTGCGCAGATCAAGATGTTCCTCACGCGCATGGGCCGAACGGCCCGCTTCATCGTCACGGGCGACGTGACGCAGATCGACCTGCCGCACAAGGGCGATTCGGGCCTTGTCCCGGCTGTCCGGCTGCTCGACGGCATCGAGGGGATCGGCATCGTCGAGTTCGACAACCGCGACATTATACGTCACCGCCTGGTCAAGTATATCGTCGAGGCGTTCGCCCGCCACGGCGAAGGCGATGCGCTGGCAGAAGACAACAATCACAAATAATTTTATTGTAAAGATGGCAAAGGCTATTGTAAAAACAGACTTCAGGTTTGAAGGCCAGAAAAGCCTCTATACCGGCAAGGTGAGAGACGTCTACAACATTGACGACCAGTATCTGGTGATGGTCGTGAGCGACCGTATCTCGGCATTCGACGTAGTGCTCCCCAAGGGTATTCCGTTCAAGGGGCAGGTGCTCAACCAGATCGCATCCAAGTTCCTCGACGCCACCGCCGCTATTTGCCCCAACTGGAAGATCGCCTCGCCCGACCCGATGGTCACGGTGGGTCACAACTGCGAGACCTTCCCCGTGGAGATGATCGTCCGCGCGTACCTCACGGGCAGCTCGTGGCGCGACTATAAGGCGGGCGCCCGCTCGATCTGCGGCATCGCGATCCCCGACGGGATGCGCGAGCACCAGAAGTTCGCTGCCCCGATCGTGACGCCCACCACCAAGGCCGAGCTGGGCCGCCACGACGAGAACATCTCGAAGGAGGAGATCATCGCTCAGGGCTTCGTTTCGAAGGAAGACTACGAGCAGCTCGAGAAATACGCGCTGGCGCTTTTTGCGCGCGGTACCGAGATGGCCGCCAAACAGGGGCTGATCCTGGTGGATACGAAGTACGAGTTCGGTAAGAAGGACGGACAGATCGTGCTGATCGACGAGATACACACGCCCGACAGTTCGCGCTACTTCTATGCCGACGGCTATCAGGAGCGCTTCGACCGGGGCGAGCAGCAGCGCCAGCTCTCGAAGGAGTTCGTGCGCGAGTGGCTGATGGAGCATGGCTTCCAGGGCCGTCCTGGCGAGCAGGTGCCTGAGATGACCGACGAGTTCGTGCAGAGCGTGAGCGACCGTTATATCGAGCTGTACGAGCGGATCACGGGCGAGAAGTTCGAACGGGCCGAGTCGGGCGATGTCCTCGAGCGGATCGAGGGCAACGTGAAGAATATGCTGGCGCGGCTGCGCTAAGGCCTCGCCGGGACGAGGGGGCGGAACGGCTGTCCCTCGTTTCGGCACGGGCGTGTGCGGTTGCCTGGCCGTCCGGGGTTCGGGTCTCCTGACTCCGGCCTCGTCCCCGCAGTTAACGCTATGTCCCCACCTAATAAGATAAAGCTATGAATACCGCTATTGACAAGCTTCAGCCGCAGTTGCTGTGGAAGCATTTTGCCGCGATCTGCCATATCCCGCACCCCTCGTATCATGAGGCCGGCGTGCGCGACTATATTGTGGCGTTCGCCCGTGAGCATGGGATCGAGCATACGGTCGATGAGACCGGTAACGTCATCCTGCGCAAGGGCGCGACGCCCGGTTACGAGGGCCGGAAGACGGCGGTCATGCAGTCCCATATGGATATGGTGCCGCAGAAGAACGGCGACAAGGCGTTCGATTTCGAGCGCGACCCGATCGCGGCTTACATCGATGGTGGTTGGGTGACAGCCGACGGGACGACGCTCGGGGCCGACAACGGGATCGGCATGGCGGCCGTTCTGGCGGTGTTCGAGTCGCGCGATCTGCCGCACGGGCCGATCGAGGCGCTCTTTACCGTCACGGAGGAGACGGGTATGGTGGGCGCGTTCGGGTTGAAGCCCGGCGTGTTGAAGGGCGATATCCTGCTCAACCTCGACTCCGAGACCGAAGGGGAGCTCTATGTGGGTTGCGCCGGCGGTCTCGATGCCAACATCACGTTTCCGTACGGGACGGTCGCCCTGCCGGCCGGTGAGCCGTATGAGGGCTTCCGGATCGACCTCAAGGGACTCAAGGGCGGCCATTCGGGGATCGAGATCATCCTCGGGCGCGGGAATGCCAACAAGCTGCTGAACCGTTTCCTGCGCTATGCGGCGCAGCATTACGGGCTTTTGCTGGCGTCGATCGACGGGGGCGGGTTGCGCAATGCCATCCCGCGCGAGGCTACGGCTGTCGTGGCCGTTCCAGCGCGCCACGCCGACGCCTTTGCGACCGAGGCGGCCCGTTTCGGGCAGATGTACCGCACGGAACTGAAAGGTGTAGACGACGGGGTGACGCTCGCCGCGATGCCGGTCGCGACGCCCGGAGCGGTGTTCGAGCCGGGCGCGCAGGCCCGCTTGTTCGACGCCGTCTGCGGTTGCCCGAACGGGGTGATGCGGATGAGCGCGTCGATGAAGGGGCTCGTGCAGACCTCGACCAACCTGGCCCGCGTGGTTTCGGACGGTAAGGCCGTGCAGGTGCAGTGCCTGTTGCGCAGCGCGTCCAACACCGAGAAAGAGGAGCTCGGGCAGATGATCGCCTCGGTCTTCGGGCTGGCCGGTGCAACGGTCGGGCTGACCGGTGCCTATGACGGCTGGAACCCCGACCTCGACTCCCCGATCCTGAAGACGATGGTGGGTAGTTACGAACAGCTCTTCGGGCACAAGCCCGCGATCACGGCGATCCATGCCGGGCTCGAGTGCGGCATTATCGGCGGGGCGTATCCCGACCTCGACATGATCTCGTTCGGGCCGACGATCCGCTATCCGCACTCGCCGGACGAGGAGGTCGAGATCGCCTCGGTGCAGAAGTTCTGGGACTACCTCTGCCTGACCCTGAAAAATATTCCCCAAAAGTAACGATCTATGCAGGAGCAGGACAAATGGTTCGCGATCGTCAACCCTGTGGCCGGAAGCGGCAAGGGGCTGACCGACTGGCCGCTGATCAGCAAGTTGCTGCGCGACCACCGCATTGTGCCCACATACGCGTTCACCGAGCGCAAGTATCACGCGATCGAGCTGGCGGTCGAGGCTGTCGGCAGCGGCTACCGCAAGATCATCGTGGTGGGGGGCGACGGTACGATCCACGAGGTGGTCAACGGCCTGTTCATCCAGAAGACGGTGCCCACGCAGGACGTGCTGCTGGCTGTGATCGCCGTGGGGACGGGCAATGACTGGATCCGGATGTTCGGTATCCCTCGTAAGTACTCCGAGGCGATCAAGGCGATCGTCGCCGGCCACTCGTTCCTGCAGGATGTGGGGACGATCTCGTACTACCATGCCAGCTACAAGCAGACGCGCTATATGGCCAACGTGGCCGGCGTGGGCTTTGACGCTTATGTCAACCGCAAATACAACCATCTCAAGGAGGAGGGGCGTCGCAGTAAGTGGCTCTACCTGTGGAGTGCGTTCAAAGCCGTGCTGACCTACTCGTCGACCGGCGTTAAGGTGTGGGTAGACGACCAGTTGGTCGTCAACGATCTGGTGTACAGTGCCACGGTGGGTATCGGCCGTTACAATGGCGGCGGTATGCTCCAGACGCCCAATGCCGTGGCCGACGACGGGCTGTTCGACCTGACGGTGATCCGCCGGATCAGCAAGCTCGGGGTGATCGCGCGCTTCAGGGCACTGTATGACGGCAGCATATACAACATCAAGAAGATCAGCCTCGATCGCGGGCGCAGGATACGGATCGAATCGTCGCCCGAGATCGCGATCGAGGTCGACGGCGAGGCGCTCGGATACTCGCCTTTCGAGTTCCAGGTGATCGACCGGGCCATCCGCGTGGTGGTGGCCGAGCGCTTCCTCTCCGAGCAGCGGGAAGCCCTGCCGGAGAGCTGACCGTCTGCCATATATAGAGAAAGGGTGCTGCCGTTTATTCCGGAAGTTTCAGCTTGCCGAAAAAGTGATTGCTATTTTCGTCCAGCGGAAGTGCGTATAGTGCCCGGTGATCCGGATCGTAGCACAGTTTGTTGATCTGGTTGTCGGCATGCCAGATGGCGATCGGACGTGTTTGCCAGTCAAATACGGCGATATTGTTGAAATTGAAGTCCCTGTTGTCGCCGTATGCCGCATAGATCAGTGAGTCCGAAGCACTGAGATCGGCAAATCCGATCCCGCATTTTTCGATATCTATCCGTTGACGGCGGGCATCCAGCTCGGGTTCGATCAGGTAGGCGGTGCCACGACATGACAGCTCGTCCCGGATGTCGAATGTTTCTGATATGGCGCCCGACAGGGTGCCGGCAGCCATTTTTGTTCGGTCGGGAGACAAACAAGTCCTGTAATCGCCATAAACATAAAATGCTGCGACTGAGTCGGCAATGGGATACTGGGTGTAATGGCTTACGCGTCCGTCATGTCATGTCCGGGTATACCTGCTTTTCGGACGCGGTCCGGCATAAGCGAACTGATCGAAGGTCAGGCATCCGTCGGGTAAGGCGTAGTAGCCGTTCAGCATCAGCAAGGTCGAGTCCTGCCGCGTGACTGGACCGGTGCCTTTCTGTACGAGTGAGTTGACCTGCACGGCAGCCAACAGATTTTGCTGGGTGTCAAGGAGCGTTACCATACCGGTTTGCCTGTCCAGCGTGAAATCCAGAGCCATGATGACCTCGCCCGGTCCACGGCCTTCGGTAGCTGTGCCGGTGATTTCCTGCCCGGTGTGCGCGTCGTGAACATGTAGCCACTTCCCGTCCATAGGATAGAGGACGACCGGGTAATCCTTATATATATTCGAGGTCGTAAATCATGGAGGGCAGGACGATCTCCTGGTCCGTTAGTTTTTCGAACGTAATATTTCGCTCTGAGCGGAACTCAGGAAGGGCGTATTGTATTTCCAGGGTTCCGCAGCCGAACAACCCGATAGCGGTCAAAGCCGACACGATAATACGGCGAACAAGGCATTTAGTCATAAGTCGGCGATTGATCCGTTGAATGTGATGCTGCCGCAGGTACATCGGCCTTCGGTATTGGCGGCGGGTCCCGGTGACATATGGGTTTCCCACTCCTTCTTGCAACTGGCGCAAGAGGTGTGGCAGCGGTATGGGATACGGCCCCCACAGGTTGCTGAAACTTGTCCTTCTGTCTGGGCCAACGCCTCGACGTTAATCGTCAGTAGGCCAGTTTGCTCTTTTTCCCTGAGTGTTGGAGCGTACAAAAATGGCAGAGGCCAGCAGCAACATCCCGATGCTTCCGATAGTGATTCTCAATTCCTTTCTCAGACGGATCCGTTAATAAGATTTGTTATACTGCGAGAGAATCCGAAATAATGGAGAAATGCAAATTGTGAGGTGTTAATGGCGCGTGTTATGTCTTATTGTGTTGTGAAAAAGCTTGTGTGCATGTCCGATGTGCCTGATATTCCCTGTTTTTAGCGGTGTTACCCCCGGACCTGCCTGAAGTCGGCGGCTCGCTCCCCGGGCGTGGAGGCGTCGATGCCGTAACCGGTGGCCATGACGGCGCTGCTGTCGGCGGCTCCGTCCTCACGGATCAACGTGTCGAGCGTCTCGTGGTCGGTGCGACCCCGGATGATGGCAGCCTCGATGTCGGAGGGCGTCGGAGCGTGTCCGAGCAGGCGTTCGAGCATCGCGACGGCCCAGTTGCGGGCGTAGGCGGTGTAGCCTGCGTGCAGCGTGCCGAGGGCGGCCTCGAGGGCCTCGAGCGAGTCGATCGCACCGTTGTCTATGCGGTCGAGGAGCCCCTCGACCAGTTCGCGCGGGGCGACGAGGCCGGCCATGTCGACCCATGCACCTGCGCCCGGCAGGGCGGCAGTGTCGGAGAGGGACGATTGGGTCGGCTCGGGAACGGACAGGCTGGTGGAAGCGGATGTCGTTGCCGCGTTATCCAGCAGGCGGCCGATCGTGGCGCCGAGCGCCAGCCGGTAGAGGCGGAGGCCTTTGCGCAACAGCGCGTCCTTGACCTTGACCCGCCCGACAGTGTGCGTGTCGATGCCTTCCCGGGCGGCGAGCGCCTCGGAGGCTTCGATGGCCTGCACGACCTCGTTCATCACGTAGGGGTTCATCTGGTCGAAGACGATCAGGTCGCGCGAGGTCGCGACACGGCGGTCGCGGCGCGGCCACTTGTCCATGTCGCGTAGCGTGCCGTAGCTCTTGAGGTTGATGCCCGGCATCAGATACGATTTTTCCTCCTTTTCGACGAGGTATGAGAACGGGAAGCGCGACGTGTCGTGGTGGCTCGTATGGCGCCCGATTACGACCGTGAACGAGCCGGTGCGTGCCGGGAGCATGATGTATGCATTGCTGGCCAGCTTGCAGCCTCGTTCGTGAACCCCCTGGTGGACGGCGCCGGTCTTGTAGAGGTGGTTGCTCTGGTTGGCCCCGCTGCCGGCGTTGAAGAACGAGAACAGGCCTGCGATCAACAGCGACGCACGGTGGTGCGAGACGGTGTAAGGTCCTGCGAAGACGGAGCAGGCTTCGCCGTTGGCCAGCTCGCTGTTGGCGAAAAAGAGCGAGTGCTCGGCGCTGAATGCGCTGTCGAGATGAACGGCCTCGCCGATGAAGCAGCGGCGGACGATCACCCCGGCACCGAGGCGCGAGCCCGGGGCCATGATGAATTCGCGGGCGCTTGTGGCGTGGCGTATCGTGGCCGGATCGTCCGCGGTGCTCGTGACCGTGCCTTCGCATAGTTCGCCGGCGCCTTCGATCCGGGCGCCTTCGCCCGTGATACGGACGTTGGCGATCGTACCGCAGCCGACGATCCGGGTACCGCGCCCGATGGTACCGACGGGGCAGGGGGCGTCATCGGCGCTGAGCAGGGCGGCGACCCGCCCGACGGTAGCCGGTCGGTGGCGGTACATGGCCGTGATGTATGCGGTCTGGGCGCTGAGCGCGGGGCTGAGCGGTACTTCGCGGCCGCCACCCTCGTTGACTGCCATGACCGGAAGCCCGACCCCGAAGGTCGTGGGGGCTGTGCACTCAATGGTTCCCGTGTTCTCGATGAACGTGTCGTCGAGGATGGTGTAGTTGGCGATGTGCGAGCCGATATTGCGGATGTAGACCCGGTCGCCGACTGTGACGTCATGCAGCGCGGCGCGGTAGATGCCGCTGCGGCGCGGGATGCCGCAGCCCTCCGACGGGAGTGGCGCGCCGGTCGCCCCGATCCGGACGGTTCCGCTGAAGCGGCTGTCGCGGATGTATGCGGGATCGAAGCCGTTGCCGACCCCGACCGCCGCCCAGTCGGCCGCCGTGCAGCCCTGCGTTTCCAGCCGGGCGATCTCGCCGGCGGTCAGTTGCCTGTATGTCGTTGTGTTCATAGTCCGATAGCTGTTTTTGTCTTCCCAAAGTTAGCTTTTTTTTGCAAACCCGGCGCATGGACCGCCCGGTCGGCCGTCCCGGGTATGCTCTTTGCAGGGACCGATCACGTAAATTAACGGGGTGCGGTGCAGAAGATGCGGGAAAAAACCGTATTTTAGTTCGCAGAAAATAAGAAGATCAGGTATGGCTGAATTGAACCGATCGGTGCTGTTCAACAGGGAGTTGAGCTGGTTGCTCTTTAACGAGCGCGTGTTGCAGGAGGCGCAGGACGAGAGTGTGCCGCTGATCCAGCGGCTACGTTTCCTGGGTATCTACTCGAACAACCTCGACGAATTCTACAAAGTGCGCGTGGCCAACCTCGAGCGGCTCGTGGCCCTCACCGGGCGCCGGCCCAAGAGGCTCTCGGGCGACTATGCCCCGGCCGAGTTGCTCGATACGGTGCGTGAGAAGATCAGCCTGCTCCACGAGAAGTACGAGGCGACGTACCACCACTTGCTGAAGGAGATGGAGCGCGAGGGGATCGAGGTGGTCAATGAGCGGGAGCTCACCGACGAGCAGCAGCAGTTCGTCTGGGACTATTTCGCCTCGACGGTCAGCATACGGACCGTGCCGCTCATGCTGCGCAAGCGCAACCGGCTGCCGTTCCTGCGTGACGACCGCAGTTACCTCGCCATCAAGATGTGGCGGAGCAAGGGCCGGGCCAACGTCCGGTACGCGATCATCGAGATCCCGGTCAGCAGCGCCTGCCCGCGGTTCGTGACGCTGCCCTCGCCCGAGGGGAAGATACAGATCATCTTTCTCGACGATATCCTGCGGTTCTGTCTCGACGAAATCTTCTTCATGTTCGACTACGACGAGATCACGGCCCATGCCTTCAAGCTCACGCGCGATGCCGAGCTGACGCTCGACGACGATATCTCGAAGAGCCTGATCCAGAAGATGGAGCAGGGGATCGACAAGCGGATGCACGGCAGGCCCATCCGGCTCGTGTATGACCGGGAGATGCCGCGCGACCTGCTGGACCTGATCACCTCGAAGTTCGGGCTCACCGACGGGGACAACGTCAATGCCGGGGGACGCTATCACTTCCTGCGCGACCTGATGAAGTTCCCGCGCGTGGCTCCGGCGCTCGAGTATCCGCGCCAGGTACCGCTGCTGCATCCGGGGGTGAAGAAGTTTTCGAGCATCCTGAGCGTCATCAAGAAGAAAGACCTGCTGGTCGCCTATCCGTACCAGTCGTTCACGCACCTGCTCGACTTCCTGCGCGAGGCGGCGATCGACCCCTATGTCGAGTCGATCTTCATCACGATCTACCGCGTGGCCGAGCGGTCGAAGGTCATCAGCGCGCTTACCAATGCTGCGCGCAACGGCAAGCGGGTCGTGGCGCTGGTCGAGCTGATGGCCCGCTTCGACGAGGAACGCAACATCGAGTTCACCGACACGCTGCAAGAGGCCGGGGTCAAGGTGATCCACGGTATCGAAGGGCTCAAGGTGCACAGCAAGCTGATCCTCGTGCAGCGCCGCGAGGGATCGCGCCTCAAGGGGTATACCCACATCGGGACCGGTAACTTCAACGAGGACACGGCAACGCTCTACTCGGACTTCAGTCTTTTTACGGCCAACGATGCGATCGCCGCCGACGCGGCCAAAGTGTTCGACTTCCTGCAGCATACGCACCGGCATTTCGAGTGCAGGGAGCTGATCGTGTCACCCTATTTCATGCGAGACTTTTTCGTCGCGAAGATCGCCCGTGAGATACATAACGCGGAGGCCGGCCGGCCGGCTTACATTTACGCCAAGTTCAACAGTCTCACCGACGAAGATATGATCTACGAGCTCTATCGGGCCAGTATGGCGGGTGTCGAGGTGCGCCTCATCGTGCGCGGGGCCTGCTGCCTGATGCCGGGCGTCGAGGGGCTGAGCGAGCATATCCGGGCGATCAGCATCGTCGATAAGTTCCTCGAGCATTCGCGGATCATCATCTTCGGCAATGGAGGGGACGAGCAGGCCTACATTGCGAGCGCCGACTGGATGGCGCGCAACCTGAACCGCCGCGTTGAGGTAGGGGTGCCGATCCTCGACAAGGAGCTACGGCGCACGCTGCGCGACTTTTTCGATATCCAGTGGGCCGACACCGAAAAAGCGCGGGATTTGAGTAACTTTGCAGAGAACAGGTATGTCGGGGCTCCGGCCGGAACGCCGCAGGTGCGCGCCCAGGAGGCCATATACGAGTATCTGGAGAAGAAATAACGGATTTCCAACTTACCCTAACCAGACATGGTCCAATCTGTCATGATCGGGGCGATCGACATCGGCTCGAACGCCGTCCGGCTGCTGATCGCCAGCGTGGAGCACTATCCGCGCGAAACGCTTTTTAAGAAGGCGGCGTTCGTCCGCGTGCCGATCCGTCTTGGCGAGGACGTGTTCACCGACGGGGCGATCACTCCCGAAAAGTGCGGGCGGCTATGCGAGGCGATGCAGGGTTTCTCGCACGTGATGAGGAGTTTCGGGGTCGAACGGATGCGGGCGTGTGCGACCAGTGCCATGCGCGAAGCGACCAACGGGGCCGAGATAGCCGCGGAGATCAGACAGCGGTCGGGGATCGGCATCGAGATCATATCGGGAACCGAGGAGGCCGCGCTGATCTTCTCGAGCGGGGCGAACGAGCTGGTCGAGGGGGGCCGGAGCTATATCCTGATCGATGTGGGCGGTGGCAGTACCGAGGTTTCGGTTTACAGCGACGGCGAGCGGGCCGAGTCGCGGTCGTTCGGCCTCGGTACGGTCCGGATGCTGAACGAGAAGGTGAAGGACGGCGAGTGGGACGATTTCCGCAAATGGCTCAAGAAGCTGGGCGGGAGGTACGATCCGGCGGCGATCGTCGGGTCGGGAGGCAACATCAATAAGGTGGCCAAGCTGCTCAATAAGAAGGAGCAGGAGAGGGTCACCTATACCGAGATGAAGGTACTGTACGACTATCTGAAGACCTTCTCGTACGAAGAGCGCATTCATCTGCTCAAGCTCGATACGTACCGGGCCGACGTGATCGTGCCGGCTATGAAGATATTCCTTGCGGCGGCCAAGAGCGCCAAGGTCAATGAGTATATCGTGCCCAAGCGCGGGCTGGTCGACGGCGTGGTCCGTCAGCTCTATGCGGAGTATGCCGCCCAGCGGCAACAGGGGGACAGCTGAGATGAAAACGGAAAATGAAATGATCCGCCGGCTTTGGTCGGCGGCGGTGGCGGCGTGGAGGCCAGCCTGGCGGACGGCCTGGTGGGTCGTGAGGCTGACCGTGCCGATCACGCTGGCCATGAGTTGTCTGGACCGCCTCGGTGTGATCGGGTGGGTCTCGCATGGGTTGGCGCCGCTGTTCGGGCTGATGGGGCTGCCGGGCGACGGGGCGCTGGTCTTCCTGACCGGTGCGTGCAGCAACCTGTATGCTGCCGTGGCCGTGATGGCGACCCTTGCGATCGACTATCGCTCGGCGATCATCCTGGCCGTGATGGGGTTGATCTGCCATAACCTGATCATCGAGACGGCCGTGCAGAGGCGCGCGGGCGCGACGGGATGGCAGATGGCGCTGCTGCGTGTGGCGGCTGCGGTCGTGGCGGGGGTGTCGCTCAACCTCGTGCTTCCGGCCGGGTTGACCGGAAGGCTCTGGTTTGCCGAGCCGGCCGCTGCGGTTACGGGGTGGGGCGGCGTGCTGGTCGCGTGGGCGGCGACGATGGCCCCGCTGGTGGCCAAAATGCTGGCGCTCATCGTGGGCCTGAACGTGTTGCAAAGCGTGTTGCGCGAGTTCCGGATCATCGACCTGCTGGTGATTCCGCTCAGGCCGCTGATGCGGGTGTTCGGACTGGCCGACTCGACTTCCTTCCTGTGGGTGATCTGCAACGTGGTAGGGCTCACCTATGGTGGCGCGGCCATTATTGACGAGGTGCGCGACGGGCGGGCCACGCCGGCCGAAGTGCGGCGGCTCAACGCGCATGTGGCGCTCTCGCACAGTCTGCTCGAGGATACGCTGCTCTTTGCCACGGTCGGGCTCCCGCTCTTCTGGCTGCTCGTGCCGCGCATGGTGCTGGCGGCCATTGTGGTGTGGGTGCAGCGGCTGGCGTGCCGGCTGACCGGCAAGCGCTCGCTGCGGCGACAGCCGGTGACGCAATAAATCGTGCGGATACAGCGTTACCTAACGGAAACCCATCTTGACCGTGAGAAGGGAGGAGTTCCGGTATTTTATGTTAATTTTGCACAACCAAATCTTAATTGCTGATTCATGAAGAAAATAGGAATGCTGTTGGCGCTCGTCTGCGGCGCGCTGATCGCCTGTAATCAGGACGCCAACACTTCGGGCGGGAAATACCTGATCGCCGAAGAGATGTATACCCAGGTCGGGACGCAGAATGCGATCGGGCTCGATCCGATGAATGTGGCCATGCGCCTCAATACGTTGCTGATCGAGGCCGAGAAACAGGGGATCACGGACCTCAATACGGCAGTTAAGATACCGGTCGACGACGGGTCGACGCGGCTGGATATCACCAAGCGCCTCTTCGGGCGTACCGAGTTCAAGGAGCCCTCGCCCGGTGTGTACAGTCTGAAATACCCGATCAACTATAAGCCTACCATAGGCGTCGATAACATCCGGTACGGGACGTTGATCATAACGACGGGGGGCAAGTATCTCAACGACCTGGGGCCGGGTGAGAAGTGGACCGTGACGGCGGGCGACGATTTCAAGTCGGAAAGTCTGCTGAAGATCGAGTATCCGAACTATGAGATCACCCGGGTGCAGAACAACCAGTGGAAATTCTCATTTACAGACTGTACCGTTTATTGGACCAGCCTGAGCGAGAATGTCGGGTCGGACTGGAACGGGGAGTATGTCGTGACGCAGGTGAGCGGGAACCAGGAATATTTTGCCGTGAGGAACTCGGATTTTATTCTCGACGGCGAGAGTTGGGGCCGCACCGCATTCTATACCGACGATTTCAAGTTCGAGGTCACCACGCCGATCCAGACCAGGTATGCGACCTGCGGCTACCGGCTGTACGTTACGGGCGAAGAGAAGATCACGCTGGACGATGCGGACCGGAAGTATCCGACCGTATATGCCGGTTACCGTCTGGACGGGGGGGCCGACTGCTCGTACTTTATCGATCTGACATACGAGGGCGTTACCGGGACGATCAAAGTCGATCTCGGGGATAGTTCGACCGATACGACGGAAGACTAACGGATACCGTGGAATGACCGGCAGGGGGCGGAAGGCTCGGGCCGGAAAGAAGCGCGTGCCGGATTGCCGGGTCATTGTGTGAATGGCTGGCAGTCCGGCTTTTTTATGGTTGCTTGGCGGGGTTGCACTATGATATTTCGCAAATAATGCTGATATTTGTAACTTCTTACAGATAGTCTGTCTTATAAAGAAAAGCATATGTTAAGCGGAGGAAGAACTAAAATCAGCGACCTGCTGCGCTCGGAGCAGCGGGATATCGACGTAGTGGCCAAAGGATGGGTGAGGACCAAGCGCGGGAACAAGAACGTTGTCTTTATCGCCCTGAACGACGGTTCGACGATCAATAATATCCAGGTGGTGTGCGACTGGGCGAAGTTCGACGAGGAGTGGTTCAAGCAGATCACCACGGGGGCGTGCCTGCGCGTGAGCGGCCGGTTGGTCGACTCGCCGGGCTCGGGCCAGCCGGTGGAGATCGTCGCCCATGAGATACAGGTGTACGGCGGGGCCGATCCCAGTGCCTACCCGTTGCAGAAGAAGGGCCATTCGCTCGAATTTCTGCGCGAGATCGCCTATCTCCGTCCGAGGACCAATACGTTCGGCGCGGTGCTGCGCATCCGTCACGCGATGGCCTACGCTATTCACAAATACTTTAACGATCACGGCTTCTATTACCTGCACACGCCGATCATCACCGGCTCGGATGCCGAGGGAGCGGGTGCGATGTTCACCGTGACGACGCTCGATATGAACGATCTTCCGAAGGACAGCGAGGGCAAGGTCGATTTCACGGAGGACTTCTTCGGCAAACCGTGCAACCTCACGGTCTCGGGGCAGCTCGAAGGCGAGCTCGGTGCGCTGGCGCTCGGCCAGATCTATACGTTCGGGCCGACGTTCCGGGCTGAGAACTCGAACACGCCGCGCCACCTGGCCGAGTT
>JAFQJK010000084.1 GCA_017415005.1 Rikenellaceae bacterium | reverse complement strand
TTACGGTTTATGTCGCCTGTCGGGTGGAGCACTTGCCTGCGCGTGGCATCGATGCGGAACGTATCGAGCGCGACAGCCACCGCCGTCAGGTCGATTATTCCCTGATCGACGTGGTGCTGGGAAACAATGGTACAGAGGCGGAGTTCCGAGAAGGTGCCGACCAAGTTCTAAAAATTCTGGAGCAATGGCAGCACCTGCGGTAGAGAAGAAGATTTATACGGCCATCGGCCTCGACTTTGAGACGGGCGGGCTCGACCCCGTGCGCTGTGCATGCACGCAGATCGCCCTCGAAGCTATCCGGCTCGACACACTGGAGGTGTTCGACCGCTACAACTGCTATATCGCCCCGTACTGCAAGCAGGAACTGGGCGCGGCACGCCGCAAGGTGCTCCGTACCAAACATGAGCAGGCGCAGCCATCAGAGCGCATGGACTACGAACCGCGGGCGCTGGAATATTCGGGCATCACGATGGAGCGGCTCGAAGCGCAAGGCATCGACCTGAAAGAGGTCGCAGAAAACGTGATCCGCTTCGCCCAAGGGGCTACGCTCTCCAAAGGCGTGCAATGCAAGCCGGTGCTCATAGGCCAGAACATCGCTTTCGACATCGGATTCCTTACGCAACTGATGAGCTATGCCGGCCTTACGAAAGAGTACGAGAAGACCTTTGCCGGCAAGACGGACTTCTACGGCAATTTCCAGCCGCTCTATTTAGACACGATCCTGCTCGCGCGTCTGGCGCTGGGGGCCGATCCCGAGATTATGTCCTACAAACTGGAACTGGTGGCCGAGCGCCTCGGCATCGAACTCGACGACGCCCACGACGCCGGGGCTGACGTTACAGCGACGCTCGACATCGTACGGGTCTGCGCAGCCCGTATGCGTAACAGCGAAGGACCGACACCCAATGGCGCACAAAAAGAGAAAACGAGGAATCATTTTCTGATATGATGGAACAGAATGAAAATATCGTACACGGCCATAACGACAAAGGGGAAGAAACTATTACTTTCCGCGTAGAGGACCTTACGACCTACGGCGTGCTGGGAGCCGACGGCGTGGAGTTTATGGCGGCGATCTCAGGCTACGGGCTCAACATCGCCTTCAACATGAAGCTCATCAACTCGCTCGCGGATGCCGAGGCGATGGCCGACAGCATGGCCGATGTTTTCTACGAGGCCCTCATGGACCAGCTCATCGCTCAGAAGCGGGAGTTCGCAAAACCACCGGAAGTAAAGTAGCCTATTCTTATGTGAAGAGACTCCGAATGTTTGTTCAGAGTCTTTCAATAAACGACAATGGCAAAGAAGATCACACAATCTACCCAAACTCTCGAAGAGCAGGTGCTCACGCCCCAGCAGGAGCAGTTCTGCCAGCTCTACGTCTGCGGAGGACTGCAATATGCCGGACAGCTTGCCAAGTGCTATGCGGAGATATTCGGAACCGATACCGAGGATATTCGTGTCGAAGCCCTGCGCCTGACTCGCCGCCCCGCAGTCATGGCCCGTATCCGGGAGCTCGGAGCGGATATGATGAGCGATACGGAAAGTATTGCCCTCAAGATGCAGATCAGCGAAACGCTGAAAACCGTCATGCGTGAAACGGCAGAGGGAATATACACGGACCGGTTTGGAAACCCCATATCACCGGCACCGCTGCGGGCCGTGGCTGTGAATGCTGCCAAGGCACTCATGGAGCTCTATCCCGTGAAGCACGGCAGCGAGACAAAGTTTAAGATCGAAGGCTCGCAGAACGGTATCATCTTCAATGTCATCGTACCGCAAAAACCAGCCCCGGACGAGTATGCCGAAGCAGAATGGATCGAACAGACGTAAGGTCACGCGTCAGCAGGTGGAACGGACAGTTTACCTCGTGCTCATTGTCCTCTTGGCCCTTTACGGCCTGCGGGACAGCGGGGCTGCCGTGAGCCTGATCGGAGCTGTCAAAGATGCATTTTTATTACTTTTCAACTTAACACCATGACAAATACAAGCGAAAAATTCCGGCAGTTCGTGGAAGAGAATTTCAAAATCATCATCACCGTATTGGCATTCGCCGTAACGACTTACGTGCAGTTCGCCAACAACACGACGCGTATTGCCGAACTTCAAGGCAAGTGCGTCGATTTGGAAACGAAGATCGCCGACCAATACGACCGCATCAATGCCATCAAGCTCGACAAGGCCGTATTCGAGGCTACCATGACGCAGTTCTCGTCCATACAGTATGACCTGCGTGAGATGCGGGCCGACATCAAGGAACTGCTTAAAAACCAACAGTAGAATGAAAAGAGTTAAAGACAGAGTGAGGATTCTCCCTTCCGTAGAATTGAGCG
>JAFQJK010000083.1 GCA_017415005.1 Rikenellaceae bacterium | reverse complement strand
TCTCGCCGTGGCGGAGCAATACGATCTTTTTCATACGTCTATCGTCATTTTCAAAATTAACAATTTTGCGGACACTTCACCTCGTTGACCAACGGTTTCCCGTCGATGAAGTCCTGTACGTTCTGCAAGGAGGTCTCGGCAATGTTGGCGAGCGCCTCGCCGGTAAAGAAACCCTGGTGCGAGGTGACGATCACGTTGTTGAACGAAAGCAGGCGCGCCAGCACATCGTCGTCGATGATCTTGTCGGACTTGTCCTCGTAAAAATAGTCACCCTCCTCCTCGTACACATCCAGACCCGCCGCACCGACCTTCTTCTCCTTGAGCCCCTCGATCAGGTCATTGGTGTGGATCAACTGGCCGCGGCCCGTATTGACGATCATCACCCCGTCTTTCATCTTCGCAATAGAGTGCCGGTCGATCATATAGCGCGTCCCCTCGGTCAGCGGCACGTGCAGCGAGATGATGTCGGAACGACGATAAAGCTCGTCGAGCGGCACGTACTCAATCCCCTCCTCGCGGGCGAACTCCGCGTCGGGATAGAGGTCGTAAGCCACCACGTGCATTCCGAACCCGCGCAGGATATGGATCAGGATACGCGCGATCTTACCCGTACCGATGATCCCGGCCGTCTTGCCGTACATATCGAACCCCATCAGCCCGTGCAGCGAGAAGTTGCCGTCGCGCGTGCGCCAGTAGGCCCGGTGTATCTTACGGTTGAGCGAGAGCATCAGCGCCACGGCATGCTCGGCCACGGCGTAGGGCGAATAGGCGGGCACCCGCACCACCTTGAGCCGCCCCTCGCAGGCGCGGAGGTCGACGTTGTTGAAGCCGGCCATGCGCAACACGAGCAACTTCACGCCATTGGCGACCAACGCATCGATCACCTCGCGGTCGGCCGTGTCGTTGACGAAGATGCAGGCAGCGTGGGCCCCTGCGGTCAGCGGCACGCTGTTCATATTGAGGTGGCCCTTATAATATTTAATATCGAACCCGTACTTCTCGTTCGCCTTGTCGAACGACTGCTGGTCGTAGGGTTTTGTTCCGAAAAATGCGATTCTCATAAGCCTTTGTCTTTACAACGGTTATCGGGCGAAAACGCCCATGCGCCCCGCGCAGGGTGCCCACTCAGGCGATCGTCACCTGCGGGTCGAGGTAAACGTCCTGAATGGCATGCAACAGTTCGACGCCCTCGCCCATCGGCTTCTGGAATGCCTTGCGGCCGCTGATAAGCCCCATACCTCCGGCCCGCTTGTTGACCACAGCCGTAACGACCGCCTCCTTGAGATCGGAGTCGCCTTTCGACTCGCCACCCGAGTTGATCAGGCCAATGCGGCCCATGTAGCAGTTGGCCACCTGGTAGCGGCACAGGTCGATCGGGTGGTCGGTCGTAAGTTCGGAGTACATCCGCGGGTCGGTCTTGCCGAACCCGATCGCCGCGAACCCGCCATTGCCCACCGGCGACTTCTGCTTGATGATGTCGGCCTGGATCGTTACGCCGAGGTGGTTGGCCTGCCCCGTCAGGTCGGCTGCCGTATGGTAGTCGACGCCGTCCTTCTTGAAGCTGTTGTTGCGCAGGTAGCACCACAAGATCGTTGCCATACCGAGCTCGTGGGCGTACTCGAACGCCTCGGAAACCTCGATCAGCTGGCGGCGGCTCTCCTCCGACCCGAAGTAGATCGTCGCGCCCACGGCCCGGGCACCCATGTTCCACGCCTCCTTGACCGTTCCGAACATCACCTGGTCGTACGAATTGGGATAGGTCAACAGTTCGTTGTGGTTAAGTTTGACAACGAACGGGATCCGGTGCGCGTACTTGCGCGCCACAGCCCCCAGCACGCCGAACGTCGAGGCCACGGCATTGCAGCCCCCCTCGATCGCGAGCTTCACGATATTCTCGGGATCGAAATAAAGCGGATTGGGTGCGAACGATGCGCCGGCCGTATGCTCGATACCCTGGTCGACGGGCAGGATCGACACGTAGCCCGTACCGGCCAGCCGGCCGTGGTTCATCAGCGCGCGAAGGCTCGTCAGCGTCTGGACATTGCGGTCGGTCGGGCACCAGACCTCCTCGATCGTATTGGGCGACGGGACATGGATCAACGACTTGTCGATGGTCTTGCAGGTATGGTCCAGATAATACTGTTGCCGGTCACCCAGCAGATCGGTCACTTTGGCTGTTTTCATAGCGTCTTTGTTTTATGTTTTAAAGATATACATTCGCAGGACCGGACAACCTCCCGATTATTAGGTATTTTGCGAGGTGCGGATCAGTCGGATAGGTATCAAGTTTCGCGCCAACCCCGGGCACGCAGCAACATGCGGCTTGGATGGCAACGGAATACCATGTATTTTTGTACGCACAACAAAACACACAGCTATGAATCCCTTATTCCTGCAATATCCGCGCTGCAATACGAGCAAGAAAGCCGGTAAGTGGCTTCGCGAGCACGGCATCGACGTGACCTCGCGCGATATCACGATCGACAATCCCACCCGGGAAGAACTCGCGGAATGGATCGCGCGAAGCGGCCTCCCGCTCCGTAAATTCTTCAACACGAGCGGACTGAAATACAAGGAGCTGAACATGAAAGACCGGATAAAGACGGCAACGGACGACGAGCTGGTCGGGTTGCTTGCCTCGGACGGCAAGCTGGTCAAACGGCCGCTACTCGTGCTCCCCGACCGGGTGCTGGTCGGGTTCAGCGAAGAGGAATGGGCACGCCAACTGCTCAAATAGCCTTCTATAAACGTGAGGCGGGGCGGACCAAATGGTCCGCCCCGCCTTTTCGCTATATGCTTCAGGCCGGCCGCTTATTATTCAGCAGACGCGTCATCATGAACGACTGCTTATGGAAAATGAACATCGGCAGCGAAACGCCGATCACCAGCGCGAACATCACGAAAATGGTCGTCAGCCCGTTCTGGCAGATCTGCACGATCAGCTCCTGCGGATCGCCCGTCCCATGGCTGCTCATGAAACGGATCGTGGCCAGTACCGTTTTGTAGGCATACATGCCCGGCACCATCGGCAACAGCGACGGGAACGAGAACACCTCGGCCGGACAATGAATCAGCTTGGCCGCGAGCATACTGATCAGTCCGATCGCAAACGCCGCGGCAAGCGACGCCGTCGTAATATCGAGCACCGTGTTGTGCAACAGGTAGAAGCGCAGCGCATGGCCCACGGCGGCCAGGCCGGCCGCGATCAGGATCGCCTTCTTCGGCGGGTTGGAGATCACGGCGAACCCGGTAGCGGCCACGGCGGCAAATGCCCCGTCGGCCAGGATCGATAGGATCAGCGAGTCGGTCATAGCAGGTCGAGTCCGAGGATGAGAAGCGTGGCCGAAAGGCCCAACGCAATACAGATGATCAGGATACAGGCATTGACGGCCCGTGAGAAGCCCACCAGCACATGGCCCTCGAGCGTATCGATGATCGAGTTGATGAGCGGCACGCCGGGAATGAGGAACAGCACGCTGGTACCGAGCGCGACCTGGGGGGTCTCGCCCCAATGGTGCCACACCCCGACCGAAGCGATCATCGACGCGACGAACGAAGCGACAACGAACACGGCCATATGGTTGACATGAAAACGCATCATCTCCTGCCGGACAAAGAATCCGACAAGCGTGGCGACGAATACCAGGCCCATCGCCGCGGGGTCGCCGCCGAACAGCCGGCAGAACGAGGCGTTGGCACACGAGACAAGCAACAGCACCCACCAACGCGAGATACGGGGCTCGGCCACGATCGCCTCGTAGCGCCTGCGCAGCTCTTCGAGCGGCAGATGCTCGTCATTGGCCGCCCAGCTCAGCGAGCTGAGCTGCGAGATCGTATTGAAATTGAAAGTGCCGGCCGGGATCGCCCGGACCGAAGTGCGCCGGATCGAATCGTCTTCCGCATGCAGGATGCTCATCGTAATGTGTTTCTGGAAGATCGTCATCTCGACACTGTACCCGAACGAACCGGCAATACGGTGCACGTTACGCACAACGCGCGAAGTATGCACGCCGGCGCTCATCAGTGTGGTCGAGAAGTCGAGCAGGAAATTGGACAGTTCGCGGATCGGAACCTGTTCTTTCATAATTCGGTACGCAATAAAACGGTTCGGGAAGCCCCGGACGGCCCCGGGACTTATTGGGCTTGGACTTACCTGGCCAGCGCCTGCTCGATATCGGCGATGATGTCTCCGGCATCCTCGATCCCGACCGAGAAACGGATCAGGTCGGGCGCCACGCCGGCCGCCACGAGCTGCTCGTCGCTGAGCTGGCGGTGGGTGTGACTGGCCGGGTGCAGCACCGAGGTTCGCGCATCGGCCACGTGCGTCACGATAGCCGCCAACCTGAGGTTGTCCATGAAACGGATCGAACGGTCGCGCCCCCCCTTGAGGCCGAAGGTCACCACCCCGCATGAGCCGTTAGGCAGGTACTTGCGGCCCAGCTCGTAATATTTGTTGCCGGGCAGGCCGCAATAGTTGACCCAGGCTACCTCATCGCTGGCGGCCAGATACTCGGCCACCTTCTGCGCGTTCTCGCAGTGGCGGGGCACGCGCAGGTGCAGGGTTTCGAGGCCCAGGTTAAGCAGGAAGGCATTCTGCGGCGACTGGATCGACCCCAGATCGCGCATCAGCTGTGCCGTGGCCTTCGTGATGTAGGCCCCCTTACCGAAACTCTTGGTGTAGGTCAGTCCGTGGTAGGACTCGTCGGGCGTCGTGAGGCCGGGGAACTTGTCGGCATGGGCATCCCAGTCGAAGTTGCCGCTGTCAACGATCACGCCCCCCACACTCGTGGCATGTCCGTCCATATATTTGGTCGTCGAGTGGATCACGATGTCGGCCCCCCACTCGAACGGGCGGCAGTTGATCGGCGTGGCGAACGTATTGTCGACGATCAGCGGCACACCATGCTCGTGCGCGATCCCTGCCATCTTCTCGATGTCGAGGATACTCAGGCCGGGATTCGAGATCGTCTCGGCGAACAGCGCCTTGGTATTGGGACGGAATGCACGGGCGATCTCCTCGGCCGGAGCATCCTGGTCGACAAAGGTCACCTCGATACCGAGCTTCTGCATCGTCACACCGAACAGGTTGAACGTGCCGCCGTAGATGGTCGAGGCGCTGACAAAGTGGTCGCCGGCCGAGCAGATATTGAAGATCGAGTAGAACGACGCGGCCTGTCCCGACGAGGTCAGCATCCCGGCTACGCCTCCTTCGAGGGCGGCGATCTTGGCTGCCACGGCATCGTTCGTGGGGTTTTGCAGGCGGGTATAGAAATAGCCCGAGTCCTCAAGGTCGAACAGGCGCGCCATCTGCTCGCTGGTCTCGTATTTGAACGTCGTGCTCTGGTAGATGGGCAACACGCGGGGCTCGCCTTTCTTGGGGGTCCAGCCGGCCTGGACGCAAAGGGTTGCGGGTTTGAACTTCGGCTCCATGGTCTATGAGATATTAGTGGATTGGCAATATCTGAAACTATTAGCCGCAAAAATACGCAATCAGAACCGTTCCGCAAAAACAGAAGCGCGGAAAGTGGGCTCAGGCAGAAAAATCTTATCTTTGGACATTCCATACGATCCGAGACGCCATGATAGCACAGACCGAATTCACACTACGCCCCCGCAGCCGGGGTTTCCACCTCATCACCGACGAGATCGCCGCACACCTCCCGACCCTGCCCCGGACAGGACTGCTACACCTCTTTATCCGGCACACCTCGGCGGCGCTCACGATCAACGAGAATGCCGACCCCGACGTACGGACAGACATGGGCGCTATTTTCGACCGCCTGGTGCGTGAGCGCGAACCCTACTACGAGCATACGCTCGAAGGGGCCGATGACATGCCCGCACACGCCAAGTCGACGCTCGTGGGCCCAGGACTCACCCTACCCGTCACCGGCGGGCGAATGAACCTCGGCACCTGGCAAGGTATCTACCTGTGTGAGTTCCGCAACCACGGAGGCGCCCGGCGTATCGTTGCCACCGTGGTCGGCAAATAGCATGCGCGGGACATCCGGGAGACGCCTGCCGCACACCATCCCAAGTTGAGCGACCGCGCGGATGAACGGGAATCCGCAGGCCAGGAAAATGCGGCAGGCGGATGCGCGGCCGCACGCGCCGGGGATGCCACGGGAGTAAGGGGCATGCCACAGAGAAAATACACGCCGGATGGCCAGATATGCGGTCCGGGCAGCCCATATGGCGCAGCAGGCAAAAAGGGACGGCAGAGAGGAAGAGACATTGCCGGCGAAGGACAGCGGCAGAACGGGAATGCGCGGAGGCAAGGATCGTCCGGGGAAAAAGCAGCGGAGACAAGTCTGGAATGGCTGCATTTTTAGTACATTGCGATGTATAAACCGGTTGATTATGACAGATTCACCAGTATCGGGCGGGCGGCTGCAATCGCTCGACGCGCTCAGGGGATTCGACATGCTTTTCATCATGGGCGGCGGCGCGCTCGTCGAGGCGCTGGCAAGGGCAGCGGACAGTCCGGCGCTGAATGCCGTGGCCCGGCAGATGGAACATGCCGCGTGGCATGGCTTCGCGTTCTTCGACATGATATTTCCGCTGTTCCTGTTCATCGCGGGCATCAGCTTCCCCTTCTCGCTGGCCGCCCGGCAAACGCGCGGCCTGGGAACGGCTGCCATTCACCGCAGGATCATCCGGCGGGGAGTGCTGCTGATCGCCCTCGGACTCGTATACAACGGCATCCTGCAAGAGGGACCTGTCGAGGTGCGCTACCCCAGCGTGCTGGGGCGGATCGGTCTGGCCTGGATGCTCGGGGCGCTGATCTACATGCATACGCGGACTTGGACCCGGTCAGCCGTGATCGCGGCCATTCTGGTCGGGTACTGGCTGCTGCTGGCGCTCTGTCCGGCACCGGACGGAGGGGGTGCGGGACCGTATACGCCGGAAGGCAATCTCGCGGGCTATATTGACCGAACCGTACTGCCCGGAAAACTGTACCTGGGCATTCACGATCCGGAAGGCCTGCTCGGGACGGTACCGGCCACGGCAACGGCCCTGCTGGGCATGATGGCCGGGACATGGGTGCGCTTACAGCGAAGGGGACTTACACCGGGACGGAAAGCGCTCGGGCTGGCTGTCGGCGGAGCGACGCTCGTAGCAGCAGGATGGCTGTGGCATCTAGCCTTCCCGATCAATAAAAACCTGTGGAGCAGCTCATTCGTTTGCTTAGCCGGAGGCCTGTCGGCGCTGCTGTTCGCTCTTTTCTACTATCTGATCGATGTGACGCACTGGTGGCGGCAGACCCTGTTCCTCAGGGTGATCGGCTTGAACTCGATCACGATCTATATGGCACAAAGGATCGTCGGATTCGGCGGCATCGCCGCGTTCCTGCTCGGAGGACTCGTCGGCCTGTTGCCCGAGACATGGCAGGAAACCGGGATGGCTGCGGCATATCTCATGGTATCATGGCTGTTCCTCTATTTCCTGTGGCGCCACCGCATCTTCCTCAAGACCTGATCCGGACGGAATAAAATACTGGCTGCCGGTTTGAACCGGCAGCCCCCCACCTAAAACATAATTATATAAAATATATGATAAAGGGGGTAGCAAAGATAGTGTGGCTTCAATACGGGTGGGGCGTGTTTGGTTTCTATTATCAATATAGTGATTTTGTTCCAATTGTGCAATTTTTGACACACAAAAACAGCGCATTATTGTCAAAAAGACTAAAAAAGTATGCAAAAGCGCCGATACCGGAGATGAAAGTGTCGAAAAACCAAGGCAACAAATACGAAGCAGGGCGGGAAGCATGCCCTTCCGGCGGATAAAATGGCAAGGCCGGCAGGAATACCCTGCCGGCCTTGTGCTGATCTGCATCGTACGGGAAACTATATCGATTGGGGTCGATCGGCGGGAGCGGAGCCGAACGCCGGATTGGGCTTGGGGCCCATCTCGAAAGTCAGCGTACCGCCGGCCATGATGTCGGGATAGGTAATGTACGCCTTGCTATAGGGCTGGCCGTTGAGCTTGACCGACTGGATATAGACATTATCCGGCGTATTGCCGACAGCCTCGACGACAAAACTCTTACCGGCGGGCAGCGCCACCTCGGCCCGGTCGAAAAGCGGACTACCGAAGACAAAGACGCCGTTCGACGGGTTGACCTGGTAGAAGCCAAGGGCCGAGAGGATATGCCAGGCCGACATCTGTCCGCAATCCTCATTGCCGATAATGCCGTCAGGCCGGTCGGTATAGAAGTTATCCTGGATGTAGCGCACCTTCTCGGCCGTCTTCCACTGCTCGCCGGCATAAGGGTACAGGTAGACGATATGGTGGCTCGGCTCGTTGCCATGGGCGTACTGCCCGATCAGGCCGCTGATGTCGACCGAGGCCTGATCGCCCATCTCGCCCTCGACGCTGAACAGCGAGTCGAGCTTGGCAATGAACGGCTCGTCGCCACCCATCAGCGCGATCAATCCTTCCGGATTTTGCGGGACGAAGAACGTATACTGCCAACCGGTTCCCTCGCAGAAGTTACCGGCATCGCCGTGGACCGAATTGAACGGGTCGTAGGGGGTTTTCCACGATCCGTCGGCCAGCCGCGGACGGGCATGGTTGATCGTCGTGTCGAAATAATACTCATAGTAACGGCCGCGCTTACCGAAATAGTCGGCATCCCCGGCCTTGCCCATCCGGCGGGCCATGGCGGCGATCCCCCAGTCGTCGACGGCATACTCCATCGCCACGGAGGTCTCCTCGCCGCAACCGCCGGCAGGAATAAAGCCGTTATCTACGACATACTGCACCCCGCGCATGCGGGGGCTCATGGCGGTCTGCCTGCAGGCCGCAAAGGCGCGTTCGGGATCGAAGCCGCCGATCCCCTTGAGGTAGGCGTCGGCAATGACCGGAACGGCGCTGTAGCCCGGCATCTGGTCGGTCTCGCCGCCCACGAGCGGCCAGACGGGCAGCTTCTGCTGCTGGTCGTGGATACTCAGCATCGAGTTGACCAGATCGGGCAGCATCTCGGTCTGCGTGACGGTAAAGAGTGGATGAAGGGCCCGGTAGGTATCCCAGAGCGAGAAGGTCGAATAGTTTTTGCTATCGGTCTTGTAGACCTGGCCGTCATGCCCGCGATACTCGCCGTTGACATCGCAATAGAGCGTCGGGGCGATGGCCGTGTGGTACATGGCCGTGTAGAAGACCCTTTTCTTGCTTTCGTCCGGGGTCTGAATGTCGATCCGGGCAAGCTGGCGGTTCCACTTATCGCGCGACTCGGCGCGGACGCGGTCGAAGTCCCAATGCGGCAGCTCGGCCGCCATATTGGCCGCTGCGTTGTCGCTGCTCACCGACGAAATGGCTACCTTGAACATCGCCTCGCGGGGATTGCCGTCGAAGACCAGTACCCCCTTGACACCGGGACCGCGCAGCGAATCCCGACCCGCAGGCGTATCGTCGTTGTAAACCAGCAGTTCCTTGATCGGCTCCCTACTCTCGAGGGTGAAATAAACCCGGTGCTCGGGGCTCCAGCCGCGGGAGATGCGGTAGCCGGCCACGGTGTGCGGATCGACCTGGCGGATGTAGGTGTCGACGGTCTGGTCGCCGTTGCCCTCGCGCAGGTTGACCAACAGGTAGGCAGGCGCTCCCTCAGGGAAAGTGTAGCGGTGAAGCGCCACGCGCTCGGTGGCCGTGAGCTCGGCCTTGATCCCGTTGTCCATGAGCAGCGAATAACAGTCGGGGGCCACGGTTTCATTGTCGTGCGAGTAGGTGGTGGCTGCGCTGTTGGAGACGTCGTTCTGCTCGCCGCGGAACGTCCGGATCTCACCCGAAAGAGGCATCACGAGGATGTCGCCCAGATCGGTGCAGCCCGTACCGCTCAGGTGGGTGTGCGAGAAACCGATGATCACGCTGTCGGAATGATGATAGCCCGAGCACCAGTCCCAGCCCTTGTGGATGTTCTGCGGGCCGATCTGCACGGCACCGAACGGAACGCTCGATCCGACGAAAACATGACCGTGGCCGCCAGCCCCGATCATCGGATCGACGTAGCCGAGATAATCCCCGGCCGCACGGTCGGAGGCGCAGGATGCCGCCATAGCGCATATCGCAGCATAGAGAAACGGAGTGAGTTTTTGTTTCATATAGTTAGACCAGTTTACATGAAGTGAACAATTGGATAGAATTGATTGGAAACCGTTAAGAGGGAGAGCCGGCCAACTCGGCATATGCCTCGGACAGAAAATCGGTGAGATCGGCACTGTTCATTCCCTCTTCGCCGAAATAATCGGCGGCCTTCTCCCCTGCCCGACCATGCAGGTAAACACCGAGGATGGCAGCCTCGGGCGCTCCGTATCCGCGGGCGATAAGGCCGGTCAGGAAACCCGTCAGCACATCGCCGCTCCCGCCCTTGGCCATGCCGGGGGTACCCGTAGAGTTGAAGAAGACCCGATCGTCGGGCAGGCAGATCATCGTGTGGGCTCCCTTGACGATGATGACCGAGCGGGTTTGGCGGGCCAGCGCCGAAGCGCGGGCGATCTTGTCCTGCTCACCGTCCCATGCCCCGGTGAGGCGATGAAGCTCGCCCAGGTGCGGGGTCAGGATGGAACCGGCCGGAATATGGACCTGCATCTCCGGACGGCGGGCCAGAATATTCAGGGCGTCGGCATCGATCACCATAGGGGACGTGGCTATTTCGAGCAGTTCGAGCAGGGCGTGCTCGGTCTCGGGAGCCATTCCCAAGCCCGGTCCGACGCCGGCAGCGGTGAAACGGCGGGGGTCGGCCGGCAGTTGCGAAAAACACTTGCCCGGGTCGAGGCTGAGCATCGCCGAAGGATTGGTGGCATAGGAAGCCATACGTTCGGAAGCCGGGATATGGGCGGTCACCAACCCGCAGCCCGAACGGAGAGCGGCCCCCGTAGCGAGCAGGGCGGCCCCCATCATCCCCTCGGAGCCGGCCAGCAGCAAAGCGTGCCCGTAGGTATTCTTATGGGCGAACTTGGCGCGGGGCAATATGAGGCCGGCAGCCAGCTCGGGCGTGACATAATGGTAGGGTGTGGAAGCGTCGGCCAGGAACTGCGCATCGAGGTCGATCGGGACGATCTCGATACTGCCGCAGCACTCGCCGGCCTCGGGCAGCAGCATGGCCAGCTTGGGAAATTCGATGGCAAGCGTATGGGCCGCCCGGACGATCGGACGTCCGGCATTGCCGAACTCGGTGAGCATACCGGACGGCACATCGATCGAAACCACCCGGTTGGGCAGGCTGTTCAACAGGTCGATCACCGCTGCCTCGGCCGCGCGGACCGGACCGCGGACGCCGGTGCCGAGCAGCGCGTCGACAAGGACGGCATCTTCGGGCACGGCCAGCTTATCGAGCGGCATCGCCCTGAGCCCGCGCGGCAGGCGCTCGAAGTTGAACCGGCACTCCTCGCTCATCTCCCCGGCCGGAAAGGCCAGATAGATCGAGCAGGCGTAGCCGGCATGGTGCAGGATACGGGCGACAGCGAGGCCGTCACCGCCGTTGTTACCCTTGCCGACGATGAACACGAGCGGCGTCTGCGGGTCGGTATGGTTGGCGATCCACTGGGCGAGCGCCTCGGCAGCGCGCTCCATCAGGTCGATCGAGGCGACCGGCTCGCGTTCGATCGTAGCGCGGTCGGCCTCGTGTATCCGGGGTCCGGTAAGTATTTTCATCACGAAGGGTATTAGGGTGAGCAGAGAATGCCCGTTACAAGGATACTCAAAATTCAGCGATTATCCAAGCGCCCGCGGCTGGTCCGAAACAATTCAGGGGGAGGCGCTCGTCGCAGAACCGCACCGCATCGGAATACGGAGAACGGGCGAGATAAAAATCCCGCAGGCTCAGGGCCTGCGGGATGCCATTCGTCCCCGTCATGGATTAAAATTTAGTTGACCGGAAAACAACCGCCCTCGGGGTATTGTTCATTGCGGACAAAGCGCACCGATACGCTCGCCCGATACGGCGCACTGGTGCTGATCGTAATGATAATATCGGTATCCATATAGCCGAACATCGATATATACCAAGGAGAAGCGGGCATCTTGTAATGGGTATAGTGCGTCGCCCACGCAGTCCCCAGAGTGCCGGAGGTGGTGATAAACAGATCGGCACCACCCGAATTATCGGTCCAGGAAAGCAGGCAGCTTCCTGCTCCGCCGTATACGGCATCAACGTTCGTTACACAAGGTTGGTCTGCTGAAGCCTGAACTGGAGCAAACAAAGCAGCGGCAAAAGCGATCACACTGCAAATCATAATCACGGATAGTTTTTTCATAGTGACATGGGTTAAATAAGTAAATAACCAAACAGGCGACGAATTCAGGCATTTATTTGTATCCAAGTTAGTTAAGTTACTCCATTAAAGCAAATCAACGAAACACAAATGACGCTATAATAACGTTTTAAAACACACTAACGACCGATTGCAGGATTGACGGCTATGTGCTGTCGCGACCAGCACAAAAAAAGCCCCCCGGAAACCGGAGGGCCTGACGGTATATCGAGAACAACTAACCGCCGAAGTTGTCATAGAGAATGTTCTCGGAGGGAACGCCGAGCTCGTCGAGCATCTTCGTGACCGAAGCGATCATCATCGGAGGACCGCAAAGCAGGTAGAGGCAATCCTCGGGCGCCTCGTGGTTCTTGAGGTAGTTTTCGTAAAGTACGTTGTGGACAAAGCCCGGGGTGTACTTCACGCCTGCGGCATCGGCCTCCGGATCGGGGCGGTCGAGGGCCAGGTTGAACGAAAAATTGGGAAACTCCTTCTGGATCGCCAGGAACTCGTCCATGTAGGGAGCCTCCTTGAGCGCGCGGGCACCGTACCAGAACGACACCGGACGCCGAGTCTTCTCGGTCTTGAACAGGTGCATGATGTGCGAGCGCATAGGGGCCATACCGGCACCGCCGCCGATAAAGATCAGCTCCTGCGTGTCGGGCAGGTTGTCGGGCAGGAAGAACTCACCGTAAGGACCCGAGATCGTCACCTTATCGCCCGGCTTGCGCGAGAAGATATAGGACGAGCAGATACCCGGGTTGACCTTCATGAACGAGCAGGTGTTGCGGTCCCAGGGCGGCGTGGCGATACGGATGTTGAGCATGATGATATTGCCCTCGGCCGGGTGGTTGGCCATCGAATAGGCGCGGAACGTGGGTTCGGGATTCTTGGTCACCAGGCTCCACATGTTCATCTTGTCCCAGTCCTCGCGGAACTTGGGCTCGATATCGAAGTCGCTGAACTTGATCTGGTCGTACTTCGGAATGTCGATCTGGATGTAGCCGCCGCTACGGAACTTCAGGTGCTCGCCCTCGGGAAGCTTCACGACGAACTCCTTGAGGAAGGTCGAGATATTGCGGTTAGAAACGACCTCGCACTCCCATTTCTTAACGCCCAGCACGGCTTCGGGCACCCGGATCTTCAGGTCCTCGCGGACCTTGACCTGGCAACCCAGACGCCACTTCTCCTGCTGTTGCTTGCGGGTAAAGAAGTTGACCTCGGTGGGAAGAATGTCGCCTCCCCCCTC
>JAFQJK010000082.1 GCA_017415005.1 Rikenellaceae bacterium | reverse complement strand
TGCATTCCGTTTAATGGCGAAGTAAGCTCTCTATCCTATTTTTCATTACCTCCTACAATAATAGAAGAGTTCATTCGACAGAACAATGAGCCATCACATACTTGCTCGTAGGTTGTTCGGTACTTGTACGGACTTGCAACTAAACCACAGTGTAATATCCGGTTACAGTCCGTATGTTGGAACCATGTGGCAATGGCGCGGTAATTCTCTCGGACATAGACAAAAGATTCTTCGTGCATGAAGACCAATCGCTCGGAATCAACGTCTGTACGTCCCAGGGCTTTGAGGATCAGCAGAAGTGTGATAATGCGTGTTGTCCGTCAATGATATCCAGCTCGCCGTTATCCAGTTCGTGCAAAATCGAACTACCGATACGGCCTCTGCCTGTTTCCGTCAAGAGATTCCAGAATATCGTCCAACAGTTGCAATGCGTATTCGCTGCTCCAGACATAAGAACGCTGATAAACAGGAATCCAGAACCGGTCGAACGACAACTGGTTTATGTATGCGAGTTGTGCCTCACTAAGTTTTGTCCTCAAAGTATAAAAACAGATATTTATATATATCAACGAATTGCCAAATTCCCAAAAAAAAGACGGACGAATAATTCATCCAAATTATTTTTTTAGTAAAAATGCGTTCTATTTAACTAATACCTTCATAAAAATATTGGATAATAAATTTGTCAAAAGGCATACAGTTCTTGCTGTTGCAAGCTTTGGTAAGAAAAATTGCTAGTGGAAACAGCTATATGTATAGAGAAATACCGCCCAAAACTCTAGTTCTAAACGATATTATTAGCAAAGTCTGTGTGGGTATTGTCGTAAATAATCACCTAATACAATTATCCCCAACAATTTTTCAAGCATTTAAAATCATTTACGCATAATTTTAATATACCATTCACATTCCGGATGATATATATAAAACATATGCAAGATACGAAAAGATAAATAATTTGAAAATCAGGTTCAGTCTTTTTCAAACCGCGTCAGTATCACTTCATATTCTTCAATCCTGTTTGCGATAAAGTTTCATCTGATGAGGGAAAATAGGTATCTTATTTTGCAATCCGAATTATTAGGCATACTTCAGCCGGATAAGCCAAACTTCGGTTTTTGAGTTCAATTTGGGAACAAAATATGGTGAGAGCCATGTCGCGGTCGATGGGTTGGGGACCGCGCTGGCGGACGACGTAGGCGAACGGGATGGATCGGTCGCCTGAATCTGAGCGAACGCAGGGTCCCAAGACAGGATAAAGGACAAATTATTCGCGCTCATGGACGGTGAGATGGCGGACGCGATTGTCGGGCAGTCGCCTCGTCGTTTGTCCGATTTGCCTGAAAGTTACCGCCGGAGAAATGATCACCACTCCACAAAGAACTGAAAAGCCCAGATTTACACATTATCGATCCGGTAAAAGATGAAACAACCGTCTCTCCGACATTTGTAAAACAAGATACGCACTATCCGGAATATCCGCAGGAACCATCGGATCGGCCTTGTGTCGAATCCTGCATGGAACACGACAAATCGTCAGGCCGGATCGCGTAAATCCCTTCCGGGATGATAACGCAGGGGATTGCCGACCAGGCGCATACCCCAAAAATCATCCGGTAAAACATATCCCTGAACAGTTTATTACCCATGCGCATGCCCTGCGTCTTTTCCGGTCGAGCAAGCACTGCCGCCAAGATCTGCCGGAATTACGGCAGCGACCGGACATCAGCGCAGGGAGGCCGACAGCGCGGACCAGAAGGACAGCAGCAGGAACGGCTGTGGGAATAGCGGGGTTGGCAATAAAAAAGCGGACGCTTCAGCGTCCGCTTTGCATGATGGCATAAACCGGGAGACAATCGGCCTACAGGCTCCGCGCACGGGAAATGTCATAGGGATCGTACGGCAGCAGGGTCCCGCTGAGCAGCGTGCGCTGGCCCTGGAGCATCGAGACGATCTCGGTGCGGACGATGTTGCCATCCTCGCCCACAATGATGTTGACCGTGCAGGAGATCGCATGACCGTTGATCTCCATCTGACAGGATATCACCCCCCTGCGGTTGGTCTTCTTCACGCATTTGGTCACCTTGCCCTCGAGAGCCACCGCGCTGCGGCTATCCAGCGCATAGGTACGCTCCATAAGACTCTTAATATTCCGGCCATCGCGGTCGAACACTGCCCCGTTGCCGCCTATGGCCAGTTGGAGGACAGCCTCGTCACCGTTGATGATCAGGAAATTGGTTTGGGGCGATCGTCCGTAAGTCCGACCATTGGCAATGACACGGTCGAACTTGATCATGTAGCAATCGTCTTCGAGGGCCTTAAGGGCCTGCCGTTGTTGCCGGACCAGCAAAGTGTGCGCCTCTTTCCGGGCTTCGGCACGGACAGCGCGGCGGCCGGGCCTGTCAGACTTGTCGGAGGCCCGGGCGGTTCCCGCGACCACTATGGCCACGGCAAACATACAGATCAAACGCTTCATAGGGGATAGGTTTAAAATGATATGAATCAAATAAGCATATAGGGTCCGGGGGTAGGACTGGAGGTGTTCATTGTCTGAAAATTAGGTATAAAAAAATTAAATCCAAAGAAAAAGACACAAAAAAAGCGCACCGGGGCGCGCTTTTAACTAAAAAATTAGATATCACTAAATATTACTCCGAAATTCCGCCCCGGTTGACGTCGGTGGCCACGTACGGAGCGAGTGTTCCCGAGAGGGAGACCCGGGTACCCCGGAGTACGGAGATCACCTCGGCACGGATCGTATTGTCGCCCGGAGAGAGCAGGATCTCGACGTTGCACGTCAGGCTCGGACCGGTGATCGTCATCTTGTATCGCGTAATCCCTTTCTTGTTGGTCGACATGCTGAAGTCGGACGCCGTCCCCTCGACCGTGAACCCGCCGATACCGTTATCGCCCAGCACGGTCGGGTCGACGATCAGCTGTAGCGACGCCTTGTCGCCGTTGAGCGTAACGAAATTGGACCGCGGGGTCAGGTAGTCGCTCCGGCCACTGCTGTACACGCGGTCGAATGCGGCAATGAAGCTCTTGAGCTGCAACGCCTCCATAGCAGCCGCGTAACGCGCGGTGGCTGCCGTCTCGGTATTGGTCTTGTTCTTCTTCTTGGACTTGCCTTTCGCCTCGGCCTGCGCCGTAATCCCTACTGCAAGAAGCATCACGGCTACAAGTAACATCGTTCTTTTCATAACCTACCTTGTCTTTAAATAGTTTGCTGTTACGTATATATAACGTTTCAAAACTATAAAAAGTTTCGACACGGCCGTCCGGCGACATAAAATTTATTCAACGCACGGACGACGGCCGGCTCACACGCGGCGGCTCAACCCGGCACCTAAAAGGCCCGCCCCTTGATGATCGCCGTCTTGTCGTAAGGCTGCAGCGAGCCCTCGAGCGACAGGCGCGTATTGCGGAACGTCGAGACGATCTCGGCCCGGACAAGGTTGCCCTCGCGCGGGAGCGTCAGATCGACCGTGCACGAAAGGCTGTGCCCGTTGACGAGCATATGGAAGAACGTCACGCCCTTCTTGCTCTGCTTGACACTGACCTCGGTGGCCAGGCCCTCGAGCGTAAGGCCGCCCAGACTGTTGGGCCCCATAACGCTCGGATCGATGATGATCTGCAGCGTCACCTGGTCGCCCTCGACGCTCAGGAAATTGGTCGCCGGGGTCAGGTAAGCCGAGCCGCCGTGGCGGAAGTACACGCGATCGAAACGGACGAGGAAGCTGTTGAGTTCGAGAGCCTGCAGGGCCTTGCGATTCTGCTCCTGGAGCACGGCGCGCGACTCGGCACGCGACTGCGCCCGCGCAGCCTGGCGCTCGGCCTTACGCTCGGCCCTGGCAGGAGCCTGTTGGGCGGCGGCACCCAGCGTGACACACGCCAGGACAGCCAAAATAAGCATCTTTTTCATATGGATATTGCGATTTGATTCAATAAACTTGCCCGGCAACCCGGACATCCGGCTCTCAATAACGCCTGATAACCCGCCTCTTATCAAGAATGATGCCCGTCCGGAACAAAATGCTGCACAGACGCATGACTTTTTATTCCGCGCGAAAATCGTACCTTGGACAGCAGGGGGGCGACGACTGCCGGAACAGGCCGTTGTCGTCCGCCGGATATCACCGGCCGGAAACAGCCACAAGGTAGACAAAAACATGGACAAATCGGAAAAGCAAGCTGCGAATATCACGGTCAGGCCACTGGGCAGCGGAGAGGAAGCGCCATACGGACTGCTGCTCGAAGCGGACCCGTCGCGCGAACTGGTAGAGGGCTACCTCGGACAAGGCACCTGCCTGCTGGCCCTAGTCGGAGAGAAGGTCGTCGGCGCGTGTGTCGTGATCCGCGCGGGGGTGCTCACGGCGGAGATCGCCAACCTGGCGGTCGGCGTCCCGTGGCGGCGGCAGGGTATCGGCGCGCGGCTCGTACGTGCGGCGGCGGCCGGGGCCCGCACGATGCGGTGCCGCGAGATCGTAGTGTGCACCGGGAACTCGGACTTCGGCCCCATGCGGCTCTACGAGCGGTGCGGGTTCAGGACCGGAGGCGTGGACCGCGACTACTTCAGGCGTCACTACCCCGGGCCGATCTTCGAGAACGGCTCGGAGTGCCGGCACCGGATCATCATGCGGATGGTCCTGTTGCCCGGCACCGGCCGGTGAGCCGGAAGTGCGAGATCGTACCGCGGCCGCGCGCTACTCCTTGCGCCGGTGGCCGAGGATACCGACGATCAGCAGCAGGACGACGGCCCCGATGAACGAGGTGACGAGGCTGCCGAACGTCCCGACGGCAATGACGCCGAACAGGCTCAGCAGCCAGCCGCCGAGCACGCCGCCCAGGATACCGATAACGATATTGAGGATCAGGCCGGAGCCGCTCCCCTTCATCAGCAGGCTGGCCAGCCATCCGGCGACCAGACCGATCAGGATATACCAAAGAAAATACATGACCGAAAGGGTTTAAGGTGAATGCGGGGTGTCTCCCCAAACGGGATCGTCTCAATCGCCGTGCCAACCGGCCGGTACGGTCCGGGAAAGGCGCCAAAGGCGGTCATACAACACAGAAAAAACGGGGGCACCCCGCCGGACGGCGGTCCGTCCCGTCTTTGTCAACGACAAGGCCGGCCACGGCCCCGGAACCCGAAGGAAACCAACACGCAAAGATATGACCACCCGGAGAATCCCCGCACCCAACCGGTGCTACCAACGCGACCCGTTGCCCGACCTCGCGGCGCTGCGCGCTTTCATCGGCGACGGACAAGCCGTCGCCCGCTTCGACCGGCTCATGGAACACCTGGCCGAAAACTACGACTTCGAGCCGCAGATCGTCTGGGGCGGGGTCAGCTTCGGCGTCATGGTGCGGTACCGCCGGGGCGGACGAACGCTCGTCAGCCTATTTCCCGAGCGCGGCGGCATGAGCGTGGTGCTCGTATACGGGCGCAAGGAGCAGGAGGCGTTCGAAGCGGCGCGCGACGGGCTCGCCCCCGGGCTGACCTCCCTGTTCGACACGGCCCAGGTCTACCCTGACGGGCGCTGGCTGCTGATCCCGGTCGGTAGCGAGACGCCGCTGCCCGACATCGGGCGCATGATCGCCATCAAAAAGAAACCCGGCAGGAAGCAGGCGGACGGACTGGACGGCCGGCGGGACGGGATGCAGACCCGGCCGAGGAATAAGAGGGCAAGGTGAGAGGAAAGACAGGACGGAAAGACAGCGCGAAAGGGATAAAGATTTGCATATCTCGATTACTTTGTTAAATTTGTGGTCCTGACTTCCGGAAACCATGAAAACCGCTTACGAACCGGCGATCCTGCCGGCCACGCCTGCCGACCACCCCGAGCTGATCGCGCTATGGGAAGCCTCGGTGCGGGCAACGCATCATTTCCTGCAAGAGGAAGACATCGCGCGCTACCGGCCCCAGGTCTGCGCCGGATTACAGGCGCTCGACATACATCTCACCCGGGACGAAGACGGCACGGTGACGGCATTCGCCGGGCTGGGCGGCACGAAGATCGAAATGCTGTTCGTCAGGCCCGACCGCCGCGGACGGGGACTCGGCGGGCAGATCGTGCGCCACTGCGTTGCGGCGCGGGGCATCCGCTATGTCGATGTCAACGAGCAAAACGCGCAGGCCGTGGGATTCTACCAGCGTATGGGTTTCGTCCGGATCGGACGCGACGAGCGCGACTCGGCAGGGCGCCCCTACCCGATCCTGCATATGGCCTACACGGGGACCATCGCCGAATGGGAATATTGATCTTTGTCCGGAGAAGTGCGGTCCTGACGCTGTTCGGAGGCCACACCCCAGAAGTGGGCCACAGCCCATGCAGACACGCCTGTAATGGGACAGTGAGCACCGCGCCCCTTACTGTCGGGACCCCGGCCGCATAGGCAGACCGGCCGGCAGCGCGTGACCGGCTCCGGCATAGGCGACGATCATCCCGACCACGGCCCCGGAATCTGCCGGGAACACCCGAGACATCAACGACGGTGACGATATCGACATATAGCGTATGCCCCAACGCGGTCTCCGCGCCGGAAGGACATACAAGCCGGCGGCACGGGCTCGCCGTCGGGGCGCCTGCCCCCGGAGTGCGGACGGCTCCGGACCTTCCGGCACATTTTTCGCGGAGAGGTCGCCGGAGGAGCGGGAGCAAAACCCTTTGCCTTCTTTTTACTACCTTGCGGGGTCGAACCACATAACCTTCGGACCATGGGCACAGTCACCAAAACATATCCCGTACTGGAAATGAGCTGCGCGGCCTGTGCCGCGAGCGTCGAGAGCATGGTCGCCGCAATGGAGGGCGTCACATCGGCCTCCGTCAGCTTCGCGTCGAACCAGCTCCGCGTCACATTCGACCCCACGAAGATCTCGCCCGGACGAATACGCGAGGCCGTACAGGCGATCGGCTACGACCTGCTCATCGACGAACAGCACGCCGACGAGCAGCAGGAGGCGGCCGGACGCGCGCACTTCCTGCGGCTCAGGCGGCGGACCGCGTGGGCCTGGATCTTTTCGGCCCCGTTGCTGGTCGTCGGCATGGCGTTCATGCATATGCCGGGTGCCAACTGGATCATGCTCGCACTGGCGCTTCCGGTGCTCACCGTATGCGGCCGCCAGTTCTATGTGAACGGATGGAAGCAGGCGCGGCACGGGCGCGCCAACATGGACACGCTGGTGGCCGTGAGCACGTCGGTGGCCTTCCTGTTCAGCCTGTTCAACACGCTCTGTCCGCAATTCTGGACCGCGCGCGGGATCGAGCCCCACGTATACTACGAGGCGGCAGCCGGGATCGTCGCCTTCGTGCTGCTCGGCAAACTGATGGAGGAGCGGGCCAAAGGCAACACCTCGTCGGCGATCCGCAAGCTGATGGGACTGCAGCCCAAAACGGCGCGCGTCGTGCGCGACGGCGCGGAGACGGACGTGCCGATCGGTATGCTCCGCGCGGGCGACACGGTGAGCGTGCGCCCCGGCGAGCAGGTGCCGGTGGACGGCGTGGTTGAGAACGGCGAGTCGTTCGTCGACGAGAGCATGATCACCGGCGAGCCGCTGCCGGCACGCAAGGGGGCCGGCGACCGCGTGATGGCCGGGACGATCAACCAACGCGGCGCCTTCACGATGCGGGCCACCCAGGTGGGCGCCGAAACGGTGCTCGCCCGCATCATCGAGATGGTGCGCAAGGCACAGGGCAGCAAGGCCCCCGTACAGCGGATCGCCGACCGGATCGCGGCGGTGTTCGTACCGGTCGTGCTCGGGATCGCCGTGTTGACGTTCGCCGTATGGATGATCGCGGGCGGCACGGACAGCTTCTCGCACGCGCTGCTGTCGGCCGTGTCGGTGCTCGTGATCGCCTGCCCGTGCGCGCTGGGGCTCGCCACGCCCACGGCGCTGATGGTGGGCATCGGGCGCGGCGCCGAGCATCAGATCCTGATCAAGGACGCGGCGGCGCTCGAGCAGATGTGCCGCGTCAATGCCGTGGTCCTCGACAAGACCGGGACGCTCACCGAGGGGCGTCCGACCGTGACGCAATGGATATGGACCGCGGAACCGGATGCGACGACCGCCCCGCTACCAGGTGGCGAAGACGGCGGCACCGGACATGACACAGGAACGGACAGGGCGCAGAGCGGCAGCAGTGCAGAAGCCAGAGCCCTGTACCGGGCCCTCGTATATACGGCCGAGGCACGTTCGGAGCATCCGCTGGGCGACGCCATCGCGCGCTACCTCGCAGACACGGGCAGCCGCGTGGCGGGGATCGAAGGGTTCGAGAGCCTGACGGGGCGCGGCGTACGGTTCGCGCACAAAGGAAGACCTTACTGGATCGGCAGCCGGGGTATGGCCGAAGCGATGGGCGTAAGGATGAAAGATCGCGCAGGCGGCGACCGCGCGGAAGCGCCGGGGCAGGATGCAAGCCCGGAGGAGCGCGGGCGCACCCGCGAAAAAATGATGCCCGTAACGGCACAGGCTGCCCGGCAGGCGCAGCCCGGCGGGGCCGATACCTCGGGAACGGCCGCACGGGAGAACGGCTTGAAGCAGCCCGGAGAGCAGACCGCTGAGCCCATGCGGCACGATCCGGAGCGGGAATACGCGCCGGAAGAGCTCGTGCGGCGGATGGAACAGGCGCAGGACGAGGGCCGCAGCACGGTCTTCTTCGGGTCGGGCGACCGGCTGATCGCCGCCATCGTGGTGAGCGACCCCCTCAAGCGGACGACACCCGAGGCACTGGAACGGCTGCGTAAACTCGGCATCGAGATCTGCATGCTCACGGGCGACAACCGACGCACGGCGGCGGCGCTCGCCCGCGAGCTGGGCATCGGGCACTTCGAGGCCGAGGCAATGCCTTCCGACAAGGAAGCGTACGTCGCCCGGCTGCAGGCCGAAGGCTATACGGTGGCGATGGTCGGCGACGGGATCAACGACTCGCAGGCCCTGGCACGGGCCGACGTGAGCATCGCCATGGGCAAGGGCACCGACATCGCGATGGACGTGGCCATGGTCACGCTCATCAGCTCGGACCTGCTGCTCGTGCCACGGGCTTATGCGCTCTCGCGCAGCACGGTGCGGCTGATCCGCGAGAACCTGTTCTGGGCCTTTATCTACAATGTGATCGGGATACCGGTGGCAGCCGGGGTGCTCTACCCCATCTGGGGCGTGCTGCTCAACCCGATGCTGGCCAGCGCGGCGATGGCCTTCAGCTCGGTATCGGTCGTGCTGAACAGCCTCAGGCTGCGCCGCAAGAAGTTCTGACGCGACGGATGCAAGACGGCCGGGAGAACGCAACCACACCCGGGAGAAAAAGAGAGCCAGCCCCTCTGCCGCAGGGAATATGGCGGCAAGCCACAGGGCAAGGCAGCGCAGGACAAGGAGAACAGAACACAGCGGAACAGACAAATAAAACCTATCTGAGGTCAATCAACCAAAATACCATACGATCATGAAAACAAGCCGTTTTAAGACCAATGCCAAATGCGGCGGCTGCGTAGCCCGCATCAAACCTTTCCTGGACCGGATACTGAAAGAGGACGAGTGGTCATTCGATCTCGCATCGCCTGACAAGGTGCTCAACGTAACCTCCGAAAAGCCCGACGAGCTCATCATGGACGCTGTGCGCGAAGCCGGGTACAAGATCGAGAAAATCGACTAAGACACGGCGCACCGGGCGGAAGGGGGAACGGCCGCAGGTTCTCCCGCCTGCGGCCCGTTTTGACAGGGACACACCGGATACCTCGCCGGCGAGGAAGGGCACATGCGGCCCAAGAGGATCTTCGGCAACGCGCCCGAAAAGGCGCAAGAGAACATCAGCGCAACGAACGGCGGCGTACATGCGACAGGCTTACGGCACGCACAGGCACGCGGCGGGCTCTTGCGGCACAGGTCCGGATGGCGAGCGCCCTACGGCGGGACATGGAGGGAAGGTCCCCTACGAGGGTGCTCCGCAACGGATAGCGCCCCCCAGAGGACTCCGGGCACACACGCAGTACGTGCTCTCGATGCTCGCACAGGCCGGAAACGGGACCCATTCGGCCCGGGGCGACGGTGCATGAAACAACTGCGGCCCACGACCGCGGCCCTGCATGCGCACCGCGCGCAAAGCCGCACGGTCCGGAAGCAGGGCAAGGCGTCCGGGATCACCCTCCAAAGCGGCAGGCCCCTGCGGGCGGAAGTCTCCGGTCACGCCTTGGAGGAACCCGTACAGGCCCCCTGCAAATTGAGGTACGGTAAATTGCGGATACCGAAATTCTTGCTATTTTTGAAGCGAACAAAACGTTTAAACCCACAAAACCATGAACAAAGAGAAAAGCATCGAGCTGCTGAACCGGGCCGTAGCCGACGAGATGGCCGCCGTGAACCAATACATGTACTTCCACTTCCGCTGCGACGACTACGGGTACGACCTGCTGTCGAACCTCTTCAAGCGGACTGCCATCCACGAGATGATGCACGTCGAAAACCTCGCCGAACGCATCCTCTTCCTCAAGGGGGAGGTCGAGATGACCCCCTCGGCGCCGGTCGAGAAGATCCACGACGTCAAGCAGATGCTCGCCAAGGCCGCCGAGATGGAGACCGGAAGCGTGCGTGACTACAACGCCTGGGCCAACGAGTGCGCGGCCAACGCCGATTCGGTGACCAAGAAAGTGTTCGAGGCCCTCGTGGCCGAGGAAGAAGTCCATCTCGACCAGTACGAGACCGAGCTCGACAACCTCGACAAGTTCGGCAACAACTACCTGGCATTGCAGTCGATCGAGCGCAGCAAGGTGGTCATGGCCCAGATGAACGCGACTGCCACATCGGGCGAATAGCGGCGAGGCTGCTGCCGGGCCAGGAAATATCCGACCCGAACCACGGGAAAGCGGGCGGACGGAAGTTCGCCCGCTTGCGTACCGGGAGAAACGGCGCGGCAGGCCGGTCGATGGGCGGAAGCGCGTGTACGCAGAAAAATAGTGGCGGGTCCGGATGGACGCGGCCGGTGAGTCCGGCGGGTACAGAACGCGGACGACACCCGCATGGGCAGGCAAGGCACCGGGGCCTGAAAGCGCGCATGGACAGACGGGGCCGGGTACAGAGCGCGGACAGCACCCGCATGGGCAGGCAAGGCACCGGGGCCTGACAGCGCGCATGGACAGACGGGGCCGGGCACAGAGCGCGGACGGGCGGGAATCGGCTCCCTCAGGCACCGCGCCGGATCCGGCATGTGAAGATTTCGCCATCGGGGTCCGAAAATGAATAAATTTTAATTTCGCCGGGTGAATTGGCCAACTCTGCTATTTTTTTAATACTTTTGTCGCTCGTATATAGTTCGTTTTTCATACACAACCTAGTTACTTAGCTGTAAATTTGCAGGGTAAAATGACACTGGATGATTTTGTTGTGTCTGTGGCGACCGAGGAGCACGTCCCCTTCGCGCAGGCCATATGCGATGAGATGGCCGAGTCGGCCAAGGCCCGGGGGACCGGTATCGCCAAACGTACCGCCGAGTACGTTTCGGGCAAGATGCGCGAAGGCAAGGCGGTGATCGCATTCCACAAGGACGGCACATGGGCCGGCTTCAGCTACATCGAGTCGTGGGGACACGGCGACTATGTGGCCAACTCGGGACTGATCATCAACCCGAACTTCCGCAAAATGGGGCTGGCACGCGCCATCAAGACCAAGACGTTCTTCCTCTCGCTCAAGAAATTCCCGGGAGCCAAGCTGTTCGGCCTGACCACCGGCCTGGCGGTGATGAAGATCAACAACGACCTCGGATACCGCCCCGTGACCTACTCGGAGTTGACCGACGACGAGCAGTTCTGGAAGGGGTGCGAAAGCTGTGTCAACTACCCGATCCTGCAGAGCAAGAACCGCAAGAACTGCCTCTGCACGGCGATGATCTTCGACCCCAAGTACGACCAGGTCAAGGCCGTCGAACCAGGCGAGCCGGGCAAGTAGGCCCACCACCAAACGCAACCGAATCAACACGGCCGCCGCGCCCCGCGCCCGGCAGCGCCAAACAGAATGAAGATATGAAAAAAGTAGTATTAGCCTTCAGCGGCGGACTCGACACCTCGTACTGCGCGATCTACCTGAGCCGCGAGATGGGGCTCGAGGTCCACTCCGTGATTGTCAACACCGGCGGCTTCAGCCCCGAGGAGATCGCCGAGATCGAGCGGCGCGCCTACGCGCTGGGCGTCGCATCGCACAAGTGCATCGACGTACGCGATACCTATTACGAGACCTGCATCAAGTATATGATCTTCGGCAACGTGCTCAAGAACGCCACCTATCCGTTGAGCGTAAGCTCGGAGCGCGTGTGCCAGGCCACGGCCATCGCCCGGTACGCCGAGCAGATCGGAGCCGACTACGTCTGCCACGGCAGTACCGGCGCAGGCAACGACCAGGTGCGTTTCGATATGATCTTCAACACGCTGATCCCGAACATCCCGGTCATCGCCCTCGTCCGCGAGAAGCGCCTGAGCCGCGAGGAGGAGATCGATTATCTGCGCAAGCACGGCGTGCAGTACGACTTCAAGAAGGCCGAGTACTCGATCAATCAGGGTATCTGGGGTACGTCGGTCGGCGGCAAGGAGACCCTTACCTCAAGCCAGACGCTACCCGAGAGCGCCTACCCGTCGCAGCTCACGAAGGAGGGCTCGGAGAAGGTCGAGCTCTGGTTCGAGAAGGGCGAGCTGAAGGGCATCAACGGTAAGAAGTACGCCAACCCCGTCGAGGCGATTCTCGACCTGCAGCACATGGCCGCCCCGTATGCGATCGGGCGCGACATGCACGTGGGCGACACGATCATCGGCATCAAGGGCCGCGTCGGCTTCGAAGCCGCCGCCCCGATGGTGATCGTCAAGGCGCACCACATGCTCGAGAAGCACACGCTGACCAAGTGGCAGCTCTTCTGGAAAGACCAGATCTCCGCCTTCTACGGCAACTACCTGCACGAGGGACAGTACTACGACCCCGTGATGCGCGACATCGAGGCCATGCTCGAGAGCTCGCAACGCACGGTAACGGGCAAAGTGTTCGTCGAACTGCATCCCTACCGTTTCGTGGTGGTCGGGATCGAGAGCGAGCACGACCTGATGGCCAATGCCTTCGGCGCCTACGGCGAGATGAACAACGCCTGGACCGCCGACGACGTCAAGGGATTCGGCAAGATCTTCGGCCTGCAGACCATGATCTACCACAAGGTCAACAAGGATATGGAATAACCGGCTGCGCCCCGCGCGCAGAGCCAGACAGAGGGCAGCCCGCAGGGGTTGCCCTTTGTATTTGTCCGGTTGCCGGGGAGGGCTTCTCGGGAAGCTCCGGCCGCGGCTCGGGCAATGACTGCACCGGATCAGGCCGCACTGCCGGCGATCCATAGCCCCGGAACCGGGAAACAGGATAAAACCCCATTGTTTTCCACCCAATTATCTGGGAATGGAAACATCAGCACACAATACCAAAGCCGAACAGTCGTCTGATGTCAGCTTGGGTTCACAAGCGAAATACTGTTCGAACTGCTACGATCCGGTAAAGGCAGTCTAAAGAGAGGTTCCATCGTCCGGAAAGACGACATGAGTTACAGCCGGGGGTGATGAGCGACCGACCTTTGATTACGCTCGCAGCAATGGTAAAGCCAACCCCATAGGGGCGCAGGAACAACGATCGGCCTATTGTACGAGCAGGTTACAGCCGCGTATCTCGCTGCCGTCGAGCCGCCCAAGGATACGGAACCGCTGTCCTCCCGGCAATCGACCGGCCGGCAGGTTTGCCTCCAGTGCGGCCCGGCCGATGGCGAAGCCGGCGTCCGGTGAGGCGTTCCCGGCAGTGTCCGTGCGGGTTTCCCCGGCGGCTGCACGGGCGCGGTCCGAGTCCGGCCGTCTCTTGTCCTCTCCCGGTGCGGAGGGCCGTTCCTGCGGGTCGTTGCCTTCCCGGAACGCCACCACCTGCCCGAGGTCCTGCGTCTGGATAAAGGCGCACGAGTACAGGTTCGCCAGGTCGATAATGTCGATCCCGCCGCTGGCACCCGGTGCCAGCCGGGCGAACGGGTCGTTCGCATCGCGCACGACCACCCGCATCCACGGCGGGCAGACGAACTCGCCACCGCCGTCCGAGTAGGCCTGCGACATCAGCTCGGCCATGCCGTACTCCGAGTGGATGCGCTCCACGCCGAGCCCCCGGCACAGTACGCGGTGCATCTCCTCCTTGGGCATCTCCTCGCGCCGCCCCTTCATACCGCCGGTCTCCATGACGACCGTGTCGCGCAGCTTCGGCGCCGGTCCTTCGGCCAGGTCGAGCAGCGCGTAGCTCACCCCGAGCAGGATCCTGGGTCCCTCTGCGCGTTCCATGTCGGCGATGAGCCGGTCGGTATCGCGCAGGTAGAAGCCTCCCCCGTTCGAGCGGATCAGGGCGTCGGCCATGTAGACGAGCGACGACCCTTCGCGCTCGAGATAGCTGGGCAGCAGCGCGAAGACCGGCATGCCGCCGTAGAACATTCCGAAAGCCCGCCTGAAGGTCTTTTCGTAGAGCGCGAGGCTGGCCACGTAGTGCCGTGCGGGCGTCATCCCCGTCGTGCTGCTGCTCGTGAATACCTGCTCCGGTTCGCCCGGGCCGCAGTATACGCGATGGCTCTTGAACAGGCTGATCGGCAGGAACGGGATGTCGCCGATCTGCCGGACCTCGCCCGGGTCGATCCCCAGCGCGCCGAGATATTCGCGGTAGGGCGCGCACGCCCGGGCCTGGAAAGCGAAAATATCGAGCGCGGCCCGTTCGAAAGCCGCTTCCGTGCGTATGTCGAGTATGTCGTCTATGGTCATCATGCGTATGGATAGATTGCATTGTGAAGGATCGGGTATCGCCGGTAGTTGTCGCATCGGGTCCGGACCACGCAGCCATGCGACCCGGCGCGCCGTTCGTCGCGGCCGGCCCCCGGCTAAAGCGTGCGGGCCAGGATCATCATCCGGGCCGGCCCGAGCGTGAAGGCAAGGCGGTCCCTGTGCGGCACCGACCATCCGCCGCTGTCCCCGTCCACCCGCATCCAGCCTGCACCACGTCCCGCACCCCGGACCGTCACCTCGCCGCTCCGGGCATCGCTCTCCGAGGTGTTGACCACGACGATCACTTCGTGCGTGCCGCCTTTGTAACGATACGCCGCGATCGCCTCGTCGATGCAGTAGGGCTGGTCAACCAACTTTCCGTGGATCAGCGCGTCGGCATACCGCCGCCGCATCTCCACCATGCGGCGCACGTAGGCCGAGTCTTCGAGGTGCTTGTTACAAAGAACGAGGCTGTGCCCGGCGGCGAACGTCTGGTTCATCTGGTTGCGGTTGTTGCCGTTGGCATAGTAGTTCGCCTGCGGACGTCCGTAACGCACGGGCGAGGCCACGATGCGTCCCTGGTTGCTGCGCGCGAGCCAGGCGAAGTCGGCATGCAGCCCCCCATCCCAGCATTGCCAGATCGGGCCGCTCGTCGTCTCGCCCATCACGATGGCGTCGGGCTTAATCGACCGGGCGTAGCGGCGCAGGTGCTCGGTCTGGCGCAACACGCCGAGCGAGTAGTCCGCAGGCGTGATCGCACCCGTCTCGCGGGTCTGGCACCCGATGTTCATCGCCCAGCTCCACGAGTCCAGGAAGATGCCGTCGACGTCGTACTCGCCGACGAGCCGCGCGATCACCCGCTCGAGGTGGTCGGTCCACACGGGCGAATTGGGGTTCATCGAGTAATTATGTTCGTAGAACTCGGCCAGCTTGCCGTCGCCCCACCGGATGGCCGTCCGCTCGCCGATCTGTCGGCCGATGTGCGAGTATTTGAGGATGATGAACGGCTCGACGTAGACGATCACCCGGCCTCCCGCCTCATGGATAGCCTTTACGCCCTCGATGAAGGCCTGTTCGCCGCCCAACGCGTCCGAGGGTATATAATCCCCCTTGTTCCAGTAATCCCACGGGATCTTCCCCTCGTCGTCGCCGTTCCAGTAATCCCAGAGGTAGACGATGTCGGTCCCGAGCGTGCGCGCCTCGTCCAGTAGCTTGGGCAGCTCAGCGAAACTTTTGATCCTCGATTTGAGCTCCTGGGCCGGGTATTGCAGCAGCATGCCGCCGCCCCCGCCGCCCGAGAAACCGTAGACGGCGCCCGCCTCGCGCAGCCAGGCCGGGATATCGGGCATGCGCCGCTCCGCATCGCGGGCGGCGACATAATGATCCACGGCGCTCATCCAACGGCCCCGGTCGTAGACGCCGATAGCGACCTCGGGCAGCGTACGGCGCTCGCCGGGCGCGAGACTGACCGCGTTGCGTCCCACAAGACGCCGGGCGTCGAGGGTCATCTGTACCGGCATCTCTCCCCGGCCGGCGTCGCTCGACACGTCGGCCACGAACCATCCGTTGCCGAGATCGTAGTCGTAGATCGTGCAGAGCTCCATGTTGTTCATGGCCCGCGGCAGGTACTCGGCAAAGCCGGCCGCACCCATCCCGATCGGCGGCATCGTGTCGGTCATCGGCACGGCGTTGCCGATCTCCTGCGGGATCAGGCCGTACATTTTGCGCCGTGCGCCGTCGGTCCGGTAACCGGTGATCGAGGGGAACGCCACGCCGAAGCAGCCATGCTCCGCCCCCCGGTTCTCGAGGGTCAGCCGAGCGACGACCACGCCCCGCTCGCGCAGGCCCATCTCCAGCACGAAGCCCAGATCCCGGCCTTGGAACACGCCTTCGATCGCCACCTCTCGCTTTGAGGGCTGCGCCGAGCGTGTCACCTCTATGCCGCTCTCCTCTGCGGATACCGGCTCCGCGCCGTGCAGCAGCGCGAGAAGCCCCGAGGGGGCTTCGAGGTAATCGATCCCGCTGCGCAGGTCGGTGATGCCGCGCAGCGCGATCCCGCGCTCACCGGCTTCGATTTCGATGCGGATCGCCCGGTCCGAGAGACGATAGGTCCCCTGTGCCTGTGCGGTCGCCGCACCCAGAAGCGCCAGCGCCCCCAATGTTCGCATAAGCTGCATGTTCACCATGACTGTATCGGTTTGATATGCTCTGTTACGCCGGCACCCGTCCGGCACCCGTCCAAAACCGTGCGCCCCATCCGGAGTTTCAGCGCTCCCGAGGGGGCGCACGACCTTCGTAGCTACTGCCTCGCAGCCCGGCGGACCGTCACCGTCCGTTTGCTCCGATCCGCTACCGTAAGGCATCGGCAAGCCCTGCACACGGTGGCAGGGACGATGACCGCACAGGATTCACGGGCCGCCGATCGGCAGTTGCCTCCCCTTCGCCGTACAATCATGTATCGTGGCCTGCCGCCGATCCCGTGCGCTCCCCCCGGCTGCTTACGGTTCCGGTACGCCGGTCTCGCCACGCTCTCCGCATGCGCGCCTATGCCTCCTGTTCGAGCAGGAAACGCTCGCAGTCGATAGCCGCCATACACCCCGACCCGGCCGCCGTGATGGCCTGCCGGTAGACGTGGTCCTGCACGTCGCCCGCTGCGAACACGCCGTGCACGCTGGTCTTCGAGGTGCCCGGCACCGTTTTGATGTAACCTTCCGCGGTGAGCTCCAGCTGGCCTTTGAATATCTCGGTATTGGGGTGGTGTCCGATCGCGACGAACATGCCTGCCACGTCGATCACGCGCTCCTTGCCTTTGTGGTCCTTGAGCAGCATGCCCGTCACGCCGCTCTCATCGCCGAGCACCTGCTCGGTGACGTGCTCGAAGAGTATCTCGATGTTGGCCGCGCTCATCACCCGGTGTTGCATGTGTTTCGACGCGCGCAGGTGGTTCTTGCGCACCACCAGATATACCTTGTGGCAAATCGAGGCGAGGTACGAGGCCTCCTCGCAGGCCGTGTCGCCGCCCCCGACCACCGCCACGTCCTTGTTACGGTAGAAGAAGCCGTCGCACGTCGCGCAGGCCGACACGCCCATTCCGCGGAACTGCTGCTCCGAGGCGAGCCCGAGGTACTTGGCCGTGGCGCCGGTGGCGATGATGACGGTCTCGGCCTCAACGACCTTGCGCCCGTCGACGGTCAGTCGGAACGGCCGCTGCGAAAAGTCGGCGTGCGTTACGATCCCGAACCGCACGTCGGCCCCGAACCGCTTGGCCTGTGCCTTGAGGTCCTCCATCATGGCCGTCCCGGTCACGCCCGACGGATAGCCGGGGAAGTTCTCGATCTCGGTGGTGGTCGTGAGCTGTCCGCCCGGCTCCATACCCTCGTAGAGGACGGGGTTCATCGAGGCGCGCGCGATGTAGATGGCGGCCGTGTATCCGGCGGGGCCGCTGCCGACGATCAGGCACTTGACTTGCTCTGTTTCCATAGATATATGCTGTTTTTCGGTTTTCAATACGAACAAAGATAGGACATTTTCTGTAAAAACGGCGTGCCGCCGTCCGGCCGCCCCCCGGGGGGTTTCCCTGTCCTGCGGTCCCTCCGGTCCGGATTCCCGCTCCGTGCGCTTCGTCCGCGTCCTGCCGGATCCGTGCATCCGGTCCGCCTGACCCGTCCCCCGGAGATCACCCGCTCCCCGTTCCCGTCGGGGCACGCCGGACGCTTTTCCCGGCTTCGGTCCGCCCCGAATATGACAGAAGCCGCCCCCAGGGGGCGGCTTCCAGCCCGACTCGCCGGGCGGCTATTTCTTGTTGTAGCGTTCCTCGACCACTTTCCAGTCGACGAGATCCCAGAATGCACTGACAAAGTCGGGACGGCGGTTGCGGTAGTCGATATAGTAGGCATGCTCCCATACGTCGCAGGTGAGCAGCGGTTTGAGCCCCTTGGTCATCGGGTTGCCGGCGTTAGGCTCGGCGACGATCACCAGCCCTCCGTCCTTGTCCTCGCAGAGCCATGCCCATCCCGAGCCGAACACGCCGACAGCGGTTTTGGTAAACTGCTCCTTGAACGCGTCGAACGACCCGAACGAACGGTCGATCGCCTCGGCCAGTTTGCCCGTGGGCTTGGCCTGGGGATCGGGTGAGAGCGAGCGGAAGAAGAACGTGTGGTTCCAGTCCTGCGCGGCATTGTTGAACACCGGGCCGTCCGCGCTGAGGATGATCTCCTCGAGGGTCATGTCCTCGTATTTAGTCCCCTTGATCAGGTTATTGAGGTTGTTCACATAGGTCTGCTGGTGCTTGCCGTGGTGGAAGTTCAGCGTTTCTTCGCTCATTTTCGGTTCGAGCGCATCGGATGCATAGGGCAGTTTCGGAAGTTCGTGTGTCATAGCTACCAGAATATTAAAGATTAATGTTGTTAGTATCATGGCGGGGCAGTTTTGGAATGAAATGTGCAACGTATACTGTCAAATTCCGTACCACTCAAATCAATATAGTCAGAAATTATGGAACAGAAAAAAAGTGTCAAAGGGACGAAAACCGAACAGAATCTGATGCGGGCCTTTGCCGGCGAATCGCAGGCCCGGACCCGTTATTACTTCTTTGCCAACCAGGCGCGCAAGGAGGGATACCAGCAGATCGCCGAGATGTTCGACCTCACGGCGGCCAACGAGACCGAGCATGCCAAGCTCTTCTTCAAGCAGCTTGAGGGCGGCATGGTCAATGTCGATGCCGCTTACCCGGCCGGGGTGATCGGCTCGACGATGGACAACCTCGCGGCCGCGGCCGAGGGCGAGCACGAGGAGTGGGCCGTCATGTACCCCGAGTACGGCCGTATCGCCAAGGAGGAGGGCTTCCCCCATATCGCACGGCTGTTCAACCTGATCGCCCGCATCGAGGGCGAGCACGAAAAGCGCTACCGCGCGCTCTACAAGAACATGCAGGAGGGTCAGGTGTTCGAGCGTCCCGAGGAGGAGGTCTGGGAGTGCCGCAAATGCGGATACCGCCACACCGGCAAGGAGGCACCCGAGAAGTGCCCGGTTTGCGATCACCCGCAGGCTTATTTCGAGCTGCAGGGCGACCGCTACTAAGCCGGACTGCGGTGCTGGCAGACAATGCCGGAACCGCCAAGGATCGTCCTCAAAAAATGGCAACAGTCCGACTTCTCGGACTGTTGCGTTTTTTATGGCAAAGCAACATAACGCAAAGGCACGGCTCCGTTTTGCCTTTTGCGTTGGGCGCACACAGCTCCGAACTGACACGCTCATCGTCAACCATAAGAGTGCCATTGCGATCATCTCCGAATCACAGTTCGTAAGAAAATGGAGGCGAGAATCCTTATGCCCCCTTTCGCCGTTCTGCTCCTCCGCAGCTTGTGTTGCCGATTCGGCAACAGAACGCCAGACGTTTAAATAGATTTGGCCGGGAACGAGCCGCGCGCCCCCCTACCCGATCAGCTCAAGGAAACGGGCCGCGACGTTACGGATATCGTACTGTGCGCGGTCGGGAAGCACCAGCGCGTCGGCATAGTCGCCCGCCAGGAAGCGATCGAAGGAGGCCGGGTCGAAGGTCAGCTCGCTGAACGACGCGACCGGCCGGCCGGCCAGCGCATAGTCGATCAGTTTGCTCGGCGTGGCCGTCTTGTAGGTGAACTCGAAATTGACGATAAAGTCCATCGTGCTGAGGCTCGCAATGAGCTGCTCGCGCGGGATACCGTCGTGCACCTCGACCGTCCCCCGCAGACGCGGGCGGTACGACTCGATCAGATCGTCAAAATAGGGGTCGCGCTGGATCAGGTAGAGCACGAAGCGGAAATCACGCCCCGTCCCGGCCAGATAGTCGAGAAAGTAGCGCAACTCGCGCGTATGGCGGTAAAAGCGGCCGGCATAGGCGAAAGTCGGCACCGGATTGGGCGCATAGGGCTCGGTGTGCGTGGCCGAAAAGTCGAAGCCCTGCGGAATGACGGCGATCTCAGCCGCAGGCTTATAGCGCGTATAGCATGGGAGCGCATTGGACACCGGGACGATGAAACGGTCGTAGACCCGCCCCATGCGGTACAGGAAGCGGTGGTAGAGCGGAAAGAAGCGGGCATTGTACTCGCCGCGCATCGGCGGGTCGCTGAACTCGGCCAACGCACGGCGGATATGCAATCGCCTGTTGCGCAGCAATGCCTTCATCGCCGAACGGTGGACCGCCACGGGGTATGAGAGCGAGATCAGCGCGTCGTACTTCCCCTCAAGCTCCATCAGACGCGCGGTCAGGCCCCTGTCGTATTTGGCAAAAAACTCGTGGTTGTAGAAATAGAGCAGCACGCGCATCGCCCAGTCGGGCACGAAGCGGCGCAGACGGCGACGCGCAGGGACGGCGCCCGCACGCGCAAGCGGCGACGCGGCATAAAGCACCGTCAGCCCATCGACCCGCAGCGGATGCTCCCGGTAGACCTCCTTGTTGGGCACGACGAGCGTCACACGGTGGCCCCGGCGGCAGAACTCGCGCACAAGCTCGGCAGTGCGGAACGCACGCGGAGTGATCTCGGGCGAGCAAAAGCCCGAGACAATCAATATATGTTTGGACGCAGTGTCCGCAGAGCCGCCGGGAGCGGCACCCGCACCGAAAACCGGTGAATCGCGGGGATCCGGGGCAACGGCAGGGGGAGCGGCCTGTCGCTCCGGGGCAGGAGCAACGACATGAGCTGCGGCATCTCCTGCGGCGATACCGGCATGAGCCGAGGCTCCGGGGAATGTATCCAAAGCCGGCGCGCCCACCGGCCCGGCCGGCCGGCCGGTGGCCGGAACCTCCCCGCCAGGGCGTGCGGCAGCCGGAGTTGCCGGCACGGCACAGGGAGCGGCCGGAAACGGTTGCGGACAATCGGGAGTGTCTTTCGAAGCCATAATCTCGGGATCGTTAACGGTTATTCGCAGGGCCCGCACCCATCAGGCCACGCGAGACATTCCTGCGCATACGCACCAGATACCACCCCTTGGCCGGGCGGAAGCGGAGCGTGTAGCCTGCCAGCAACACCAGCGTCGCGGCCCACTTGACACACTCGGCGAGCACTCGGCCGGCGAAAGCGCCTGTCCCCTGCGCCTTCGTGCGCGTGCGCTCGCTCACGCCTACCATGTAGGTCACTTTGTCAAAATAGGCCTTCGTAAGGCGCTCAGCCGGAATATAGTGATAGATGACCGCGCCCGGGACATAGTAGACCTGCTCGCCAGCGGCACGGATGCGGCCGACGAGCTCCTTCTCCTCGCCGCCCAGCAGCAGAGCGCCCCGGCGTCCCAGCGACGGGTCGAAAAGACCGTAGCGGTCGAACGCCGATCGACGGAAGCCGATGTTGCCGCCGCCCGGGTAGGCCTTGCCGGTGAACGGGCGGATGCGGGGCCCCAGGTCGAGAATACCGGCGATCACGCGCTCGGTGTAATGTGACATCCAGCGCGGGGGATGCGCCGTCTCGAAACGCGCCACGATACGCCCTCCGGCCGCCGCCGCATCTGGAAAGTTCTCGAACAGGTAGTAATAGGACGAAAGGAACCCGGGATTGACCGTCTCGTCGTCGTCGATAATGACGATATAACCGCCCTGGCTCGCCGCGATCCCGCTGTTGCGCGCGGGCGAAAGGCCCTGCTCGCGCTCGAAACGGTAGACAAGGCGCAGGTCGGGATGGTCGGCGGCGAAGCGCCCGACCACCTCGCGCGTGTCGTCGGAGCTGTTGTTATCGACCACCACCACCTCGAAAAGCGAGCGGTCGAGCGTCTGGGCCGGAAGGCTCCCGAGCGTGCGCAGCAGGCTGCGCGAACGGTTGTAAGTGGCGATGACCAGCGATACTTTAACCATCGGAATAGCATTATTAAGGTCGGACGAAACAACGGCGGAGCACCGGGACGCGCGGGATGGCCGCACAGGGCGCCCGGTCGCGGCGGGAACATCCGGCAAACAAAGGTAGCACAATTTGCCGAACTACGCACGCAAGGACACGGAACAGTACCTTTTGCGGGGGCAAATGCCCCAGAGGGCCCCGCCCGGGCGCGGACACAGGTCGGCAAACCGAGAGGAGGACCGTTCCGGGGCCATGGCCGGTCCGGCAAACGCAGCAACGCGCGCAAAGCCGAGGCGCTCAACGCCGGGGGCCGCACGCGGCCCCCGGCAATCACACGCCCCGCCGGAGCGGCGTACCGGACTACAAGGCACAGCGCGGAGAGGTAAACGGGTAATCTCCACCGCAATAAAATGATTGTATACCGACACATTTCGGCATATTTAGTTACCTTTGCTGAGCGGAACGGCCGGCCGGGAGCCTGCACGGAAACAACCCGGCAAACCCACAACCGACTGCCCCGTCGATAACCCCAAGGCACCTACCGGAATAGTCATGAAACAGAACCTGAGCGCCGCGAAACGCTACGGATTGGCAAGCATCCTGCTCATCGGACTCTTGCTGGGCCCCTCGGTCCGCGGAATCACCCAGACGATCGTCAACTCGGATTACGTCCTGATCATCAACACATACACGCCCGACACACCCTGGAGTGACATGATCATCAACACGATCGCCGAGGAGCTGACCGCGGGCCCGGTCGACATGCAGTCGTCGACCGAGAACATGTACCTCATGCTGCTCGACCAGCAGTGGCAGGTCGACGAGTTCCTCGAAACGATCAAACAGAAATACACCCACCCGCCCCGAACGATCATCTACATCGGCAATGGCTGCTGGGAGTTGTTGCACGAAGCGCTCGACGACTACTGGCAGGCGACACCGGTGCTGCTGTTCGCCGAGGTCAACTACACGGGACCCGACATCTATCCGCTCACGGCCAGGGTCATTCCGCACGAACTGCGCCAACCGCTGAACGAGGCGGTGACCAGTCCCAACACGACGGTCGTCCCGTCGCCTGTCTATCCGGCCGAGACGATCCGCCTCATGCTCGATGCCGACCCAGGGATCAAAAAGCTGATGTTCCTCTCGGACCAGCGCTGGATCAGCGCCGAGCTGCGCGAGCAGATGAAAGAGATCATGGCCACACAGTTCCCCTCGGTGCAGCTCACCTTCCTCACCGAAGGCGAAATATCGACCGACGCCATGTTCGACAGCCTGCGCAGGGCCGACGAGACGACCGGCCTGCTCTACTTTTCGTGGGTCCAGAAAAACAAGCGGGCCGGCAATACGATCGTCAACATCGACGCCTACCGCGTCATGTGCCAATACACCGACCGGCCGATCTACACGCTGCGTGACATCGGTGTCGAGGACTGCGACATGACGGGCGGCTACTTCCCGCCCAAAGCCGCAACCTCGCAACGGGTCCGCAACCTGCTCGACGGCTTGCTCAACGGCGTGAAGGGCAAGCAACTGGAGCGCTTTACGGGAATCGAACCGCTCCCGGTGCTCAACCACAGGGCCCTGACCGACGCCGGGATTGACACAGACAACCTCCCGGGCGATACGTTTTTCTATTGGAAGCCGCCCAGCACGCTCGCACAGTACAGGTACTTCATCGCCGGGATCATCTTCAGCTTCGTGATCCTGCTGCTGGTCATCTATATCCTCATCCTGAACCGACAGGCGCAGCGCCGGCAGATCGGCCTGATGTCGAGCTACCGCAACCTGTTCAACAACATGCCCGTCGCCTACCTCGAGATCGAGCTGAAGATCGGACCCGGCAACCATGTGAAGGACTATATCATCAAGGACGCGAACCCCTGCTTCGCCCGGCAGTTCATCGCGGCGCACCAGCTCCGCGGGAAACGCGGCAGCGAGGCCCACTGGGAGCAGGACCAGCACATACTCGACCTCTATGCAAAGGTGTGCACCAGCCACAAAGAGATCACCTACCAGTACTACTTCGCCCGGACCGACACCCACTTCCAGATCATCGCCGCACCCTCGCAGAAGCCCTCGCACGTCGACCTGTTCTTCATCGACTGCACGGAGCTGGTCCGCGCCCAGCAAACGGTGCGCGTGGTCAACCACAAGCTGGCCATGTCGCTCGAAGTGGCCAATATCGTCCCCTGGCAATGGGACCTGAAGACGGACACCATCCTCTGCGACGTCAATAAACCCGTCGAGCTGATGGGCAGCAAGCGGATCCAGGAGGACCAACTGACCGTACCCTCGGAGGAATATTTCGGCAAAATATACAAAGACGACCGCGAGAAAGTGCGGCAAGCCTACGAGGCGCTCATATCGGGAAGTATCGAGAACATGCGCGAGGAGTACCGCGTGATCGTCCACGAAGGCCACAAGACCCGGTTCGAGTGGGTAGAGGTACAGGCGACCGTCGACAAGACCGACGACCACGGCCACCCGACCGTGCTGATCGGATCGTCACTCGTAATCACCGCCCGCAAGCAGATGGAGCACGAGCTGATCTCGGCCAAGGAGAAGGCCGAAGAGTCGAACCGCCTCAAAAGCGCCTTCCTGGCCAACATGAGCCACGAAATACGCACGCCGCTCAACGCTATCGTCGGGTTCTCGAACCTCATCGCCACAGCTGAGGAGGAGCAGGAGCGCCAGGAGTACGTCAGCATTATCGAGAATAACAACACGCTGCTGCTGCAACTGATCAGCGACATCCTCGACCTGTCGAAGATCGAGGCCGGAACGCTCGAATTCGTATATACGGACGTCGACCTCAACAAGCTGATCGACGAGCTCGTACAGGCTGCGCGGATGCGGAGCACGTCGGACCGCGTGGAGATCGTATCCGGGGAGCGGCTGCCCGACTGTTTCGTCCGCACGGAGAAAAACCGGCTTACGCAGGTACTTACCAACCTGACCACCAACGCCATCAAGTTCACGCAGGAAGGCTCGATCACGATCGGCTACCGTCTCACGGATGACGGACAGATGCTCCGCTTCTACGTCCGCGACACGGGCTGCGGCATCCCCCGGGAAAAGCAGTCCGATATCTTCGGCCGCTTCGTCAAGCTGAACGACTTTTCGCAGGGCACGGGCCTCGGCCTGTCGATCTGCCAGACGATCGTCGAGCATGCCGGAGGCCGGATCGGCGTCGAATCGGAAGAGGGCAAGGGATCGAACTTCTGGTTCACCCTCCCCTACCGGCCCGTCGCCCGCAAAGCGGCCGAGGACAAGCTGGTCGAGCCGGAAGCCATCGAGCGCGACAAGCTCGTGGTGCTCATCGCCGAGGACAACCCGGACAACTTCAAGCTGTTCAGCTCGATCCTCGGCAAGGAGTACAACATCCTGCACGCCTGGAACGGGCGCGAGGCCGTCGAGCTGTTCCGGAAACACCGCCCCCATATCGTACTGATGGACATCAACATGCCCGAAATGAACGGCTACGAGGCCACGGCCGAGATCCGCAAGCTCTCGGACAAGGTGCCGATCATCGCCGTGACGGCCTATGCCTACGCGGCCGACGAGGAGCGGATCATGCAAAGCGGGTTCGACGCCTATACGCCCAAGCCGCTCAACGCCCAGAAGCTCAGAACACAGATCCTCGAGCTGCTCAGGCACAGGCTGGTCTTCATCTAAAGCGAAAGCGTCCCGGGACGCATCTCTGCCCAAGGGACCCGGTCGGACCCGGCACACCGGGACGGTGCGGAAGAAGTCCGCGTCCGGGCCTTGCAGCACGGAGGGTGTCCCGCCGGCATTCCGGCGGGGGCGCTTTGTCCGGTCGGCCGCCGGAGGCCGCGGCACCTTGCCCCGGCGGCTTTGCGCATATCTCCTGGCGACGGCCCCCTATCTCATCTTGAGACGACAGCGGTTTTGCATAGCTCCGGGGCATGGCACGCAGCCCGCACCTTCCGGCAAGGCCGGCGCAACAAAATACGGCATAAAAACGGGGAGCGCGTCCGTTTTCCGACAGAAACCATTACCTTTGCCGTGCAATGGTTTCTTCGCCGCCACCCACCGGACCGGCGGCGAGGATGAAAAGGGAATGCCGTGAGAGTCGGCAACAGTTCCCGCTGCTGTAAGTTCCTGCCCGGCACGGTCCGGGCACGTCAGGCCGAGGCATTCTACCGCCACTGGTCCCCCTCTGAGGGACCGGGAAGGCGCCCCGGCCGGAACAAGTCAGAAGACCTGCCTTGCACATTCGGTTTTACGGCCTGCGGCGAATGGGCGAGAATCCGGCGGTGTCTTCACGTAAAAATCCCTGTATTTTTCACGGTCGTCCGTCTGCTGTAAAATCGATCCGTTACGATGATTCGAATACAGCGATGACAAAATCCTTACTCCTCTTCCTGATTGGCCTGATGGCCGCCGGGAGCACGGCAGCAGGAAGCGTTGCCGTACGGTCCGGAGCAACGGACCGAACGGGAGCCTCACAGCCGGCCGCGACAGCGGCGGCCGCAGCAAGCAACGCACCGGCAGGCCCCGATGCGGACAGGACGGTCGCAACAGCAAGGGCTGCACAGGGCGCCAAACAGTCGGCTCTGCACACGGATATCGGGGCGGACAGCGTACAGTGCTGCCCGGGCACAGCGGCACAGCCGGACGACAGGCGCCGGTATGTGTCGAACCTCGACAGCCTGCAACACATCGGGCAGGTGACCGTGCTCGGGCAGCGTGCAGCATCGAAGATCGTCCCGGTCCAGGTGCTCGACGGCAAAACGCTCAGCCGTCTCAGCGCGCTCTCGGTGGCCGACGCAATCCGCTACTTCTCGGGTGTGCAGATCAAAGACTACGGCGGCATCGGCGGTCTGAAGACCGTCAACATCCGCAGCATGGGCAGCCAGCACGTAGGCGTGTTCTACGACGGGGTTCAGCTCGGCAACGCACAGAACGGGCAGGTCGACCTCGGGCGCTTCTCGCTCGACAACATGGAGGCCGTGGCGCTCTACAACGGACAAAAAAGCGACCTGCTGCAGGCGGCCAAGGATTTCGCCTCGGCCGGAGCCATCTACATGACCACGCGCACACCCCGGCTCGACAGCGCGCGGCGCGACAACCTCTCGGTCGGGCTTAAAACAGGCTCGTTCGGGACGGCCAACCCCTCGCTGCTCTGGGAGCACCGGCTCGCGCGACGCGTCACGAGCTCGCTGAGCGCCGAGTACCTTTACACCACCGGGCGGTACAAGTTCAGCTATGCCAAGAAGGACGGCTACGACACGACCGAGGTGCGGCGCAACGGCGACGTGCGGGCGCTCAGGGTCGAGGGCGGCCTGTTCGGGCAGCTCAAGGGCGGCGAGTGGCGGGCCAAGGCATACTACTACAACTCGGAGCGCGGCTATCCCGGCGCGTCGGTGCGCGAGGAGCCCGGCAAGTTCAAGCACGAGGACCGGCAGTGGGATCAGAACTTCTTCGCGCAGGGGTCGCTGCGCAAGCGCTTCAGCAAAACGTACAGCCTGCTGGCGAACGTCAAGTACGCCTACGACTACCTGCACTACCTCTCGGACCCGCGCCACGACGTGACGACGATGTACGTCAACAACCACTACTACCAGCAGGAGGTCTACGCCTCGGCGGCGCACGGCTTCGACATCTTCGAGTGGTGGAACGCCAGCCTCTCGACCGACTTCCAGTGGAACACGCTCGACGCCGACCTCGTCGACTTCGCCTACCCCACGCGCAACACGCTGCTCACGGCCGCAGCCACCGCGATGCGGTTCAGGCGCCTGCGCCTGCAGGGCAGCCTGCTCTACACCTATGTGCACGACAAGACCCGCTCGGTGGGCGGCGCGGCTCCCGACAAGCACGAGTGGACGCCCACGGTGGTGGCCCTCGTCGACCCGATGCCCGGCAGCGGGCTCAACATCCGGGCGTTCTATAAGCGCATCTTCCGCATGCCGACGCTCAACGACCTCTACTATACGTTCATCGGCAACAAATATCTCAACCCCGAGTACACGACCCAGTACGACGTGGGAGTGGCCTACACGCGCGGGTTCGCCGGACGGCGGCTGCGCTCGCTCGACGTGCAGGCCGACGCCTACTACAACGAGGTCGAGGACAAGATCATCGCCATGCCCACCTCGAACCAGTTCCAGTGGACGATGATCAACCTCGGGCATGTCGAGATACGCGGTATCGACCTCTCGGTGCAGACCCTCTGGGCATTCGGGCCCGTAGGCGTGCGGGCGCGGGTGAGCTACACCTATCAGCAGGCGCAGGACCGCACCGACCCCGCGAGCGAGTGGTACGGCGGCCAGATCCCCTACATCCCGTGGCACAGCGGGTCGGCCATCCTCGGCGCCGCTTGGCGCGGGTGGGACCTCAACTACAGCTTCATCTACACCGGCGAGCGGTACGAGTCGGTGGCCAACATCCGCGAGAACTACGCGCAGCCGTGGTACACGCACGACCTCTCGCTCGCTAAGACGATCGCCCTCGGACGCCACACGCTGCGCGTAACGGCCGAGGTGAACAACCTTTTCAACCAGCAGTACGAGGTGGTACAGTGTTATCCGATGCCGGGCACCAACATCCGGATCAAAATCAATTTCACACTATGATACGACACGAATTTACGCGGCACCGCGCCGCATACGTCCTCGCCGCGCTGGCCCTCGCAGCCGCGCTCGGCGGCTGCCGCAAGGACGACGAGATCGTCCGGTCGACCAGCACCCAGGTGATCTTCGAAGACGTCAAGGGACCCGTCAAGGGGTTCTTCCTGCTCAACGAGGGCAACATGGGCAGCAACAAGGCGACGCTCGACTACTTCGACTACGAGACCGGCGTCTACACACGGAACATCTATGCCGAGCGCAACCCCGGCGTGGTCAAGGAGCTGGGCGACGTGGGCAACGACATCCAGATCTACGGCCACCGGCTCTACGCGGTCGTCAACTGCTCGCACTTCGTCGAGGTGATGGACGCACACACCGCCCGGCACATCGGTGTGGTGTCGATCCCCAACTGCCGGTATATCGTTTTCAAAGACCGCTATGCCTATGTCAGCTCGTATGCCGGACCCGTCAAGATCGACCCCAACGCCCGGCTCGGGTACGTGGCCAAGGTCGACACGGCCACGCTGCAGGTACTCGACACCTGCGTGGTGGGCTACCAGCCCGAGGAGATGGCGATCGTCGGCGACAAGCTCTACGTGGCCAACTCGGGCGGCTATCGGGTGCCCGACTACGACCGCACGGTCTCGGTGATCGACCTGCGCGACTTCCGCGAGATCAAGAAGATCGACGTGGCGATCAACCTGCACCGGCTCGAGCTCGACCGCTACGGCCAGATATGGGTCAGCTCGCGGGGCGACTACAAACGCACCGGCTCCAAAACGTTCGTCATCGACTCGCAGACCGACCGGGTGATCGACTCGCTGCCGCTGCTGGCCAACAGCAACATGACCCGCTGCGGCGACTCGCTCTACGTCTATAGCACCGAGTGGAGCTGGATCACCGAGCGCAACACGGTCACGTATGCCATTGTCGATACGCGGACCCGGCGGGTGGTCTCGCGCAACTTCATCACCGACGGCACCCAGAAGCTGATCAAGATACCTTACGGCGTGGCCGTCAACCCCAACACGCACGAGATATTCGCCACCGACGCCAAAGACTATGTGACGCCCGGGACGCTCTACTGCTTCGGGCCCGACGGGCGCAAGAAGTGGTCGGTCACCACGGGCGACATCCCGGCCCACATCGTCTTCACCCCGTATAAGTTGCAGCCGCTCGGGGAAGAAGGAAAAAACGAAGCAGGCAGAGAGCGCGGAGCGGATGCCCCGACAGGGGGGAGCGGAACCGGAGGAGTAAAAAAATAGGCGGGACGCGCCGGGACGCGACAACACGGACAGGACCGTCACACATCAAAGCATCCGTCTCCCTGGGACGGATGCTTTGACATAGGACCGGGCCTCACCGAGCAGGACCGCCCGGGACGCTACTCCCCGGACTGCCCCTCCCCCACGGAAACCTAACTCTGCGGAGAACGGCAGCGCAGCGCCCGGCCCCTTTGCTGGCACCAGCCCGTATGGCAACAGACCATCTCCGGACCGGCAGGCAAAGCGTTCCTGACGGAAACGGCGTCGCGCCAACACCGGATTTGCGCTGTCTTTGCAAAAGACAGGATACGGCTCGGCAATCTTTAGGCAAACAGGTCTCCTCCGTTCGCTCTTACCTTTCACCATCCTTGAAGTTGTCTTAGATTTAGATAAGGTGCGCCTCGCACAAGCTCAAACACGTTTGGCTTGCCTCTCGGCTTTCACTATCTTTGACTCTGTCTTAGACAGGATGCGCCTCGGACAAGCTCAAACAGGTTTGGCTTGCCTCTCGGCTTTCACTATCTTTGCAGAAAACAGGATGCGCCCCGGCAATCCGCCGGAAAAACAGATCCTCGATCGTTCCCGGCTTCGCTATCTCTGGCCGGAGGCTCCGGGGCAGGAAGCCGCAACCCGCACGCACATGAAGACAAAGCACCCCCCTGTCACCGCCCTGCGCATGGCCGCGCAACAGCTCACCCGCCCCGGATTCGACCATCCCGCGGAACTCGTGGCCTGGATGGGCGCCATGCAGGCACAGGCCCCTGCAATGGCCCGGTGGGCCGTGGGGCTCAGGCTCCGCCACCCGGAAGCAGCGGCCGTGGACGGAGCGCTCGCCCGAGGCGAGATCCTGCGCACGCACGTCATGCGCCCCACATGGCACCTCGTAGCGGCCGACGATATACGCTGGATGCTTGCGCTCTCGCGCAAACGCCTTCGATCAGCCTATACGTCGCTCGGCAAAGGGCACGGGTTCGATATTTCGGACCGGCTCTGCGCCCGGGCCTGCGAGCAGATCGTCCGCATGCTCGAAGGCGGGCGACACCTGACCCGGCAGGAGATCGGCGAGGAGCTCGCCGCAGCGGGCATCGAGGCCGAGAACCGGCAAGTGACCCACTTTCTGATGCTCGCCGAGAACGATGCGATCGTCTGCAGCGGGGCCGACAGGGGAAGTTCGAACACTTATGCCCTGCTCAGCGAGCGGGCGCCGCACGCACGGGAGCTGCCCCGTGAGGAAGCACTGGGGACCCTGGCCCGGCGCTACTTCCGCAGCCACGGACCGGCCTCGGAAGCCGATTTCGTCTGGTGGTCGGGACTCTCGCTGACCGAAACGCGCGAGGCCATAGCGCTGGCCGGCAGCGAGCTGGTCGCAGAACAGACGGCCGGGCGCACGCTATATCTCCACCGCGACTGCCCGGCAGCGCGGGGCGGCGCCATCCACCTGCTGCCCGCCTACGACGAGTACCTGATCGGCTACAAGGACCGGTGCGACGCGCTGGCCGCCGAGCATCAGCCCAAGGCGTTCAACAACTGGGGCATCTTCAAGCCCGTGGTGCTCTGCGACGGACGCATCGTCGGCAACTGGGACCCGGCAGCCCAGCGCAAGGCGACAGGAACGGACGTATCGGTCTTCGAGTCGCATCCGGCACTCGATGACACACGGCTCAAGGAGGCGCAGGCGCGCTTCCGGGCATTCGCCGGACGGCAGTAAGGCATCTGGCAAAGCACAACGCCCCGCCGGACGGCGAAACAGTCTTCAGGACAGTATCCGCCGACAGGCCTCCCCCGGGCGACGAGCCGCCGGGAGGTACTGGAGGCCGGAACGGGCTGCGGGACGAAGCATGGATAAGGATTGACGGGACGGAGGGGATCGAGGCCGGCTGCGGGGAAAAACACCGGAAAATGAAGGAAGACTGCGGGGCAGCGGGACGGAGGGACAAAAAAACGAAAGAAAGGCCAGGCATGCAAATAAGGAGGAGAGCAGAAAAAAGCAGGGAAAGGCAACTGGAGCGACGGCGAGGCACCGCAAGAGGGAGCCTTTACCGGATGAAGCGCAACGCCGGGACAAAATCGTACCGGGACGCCGGATATTCCGGTTAATACCCTATTTTTGTCATATACGCCATTGACGCCCGGCCCAGGTGTCCCGGGGCGGCCATACTTTCGCAGCGCGCAAATGCGGCTTTGGCACCGGGGTTGCCGGATCGAACAGAAAACAAACCACCATGATGAGATACCGCAAGCACAAGGCACACCCCTGGCATGGGATCGAGATCGGGAAGAACGCCCCGGAAGAACTGACCGCATTTATCGAGATCGTATCGTCGGACACCGTGAAATACGAGGTCGACAAGGCATCGGGATACCTGTCGATCGACCGGCCCCAACAGTTCTCGAACATCGTCCCGGCCCTGTACGGCTTCGTCCCGCAGACCTACTGCGGCAGGAAGGTGGCCGAGCTGACCAACGCCGCGCTCGGGCGTGACGACATCGAGGGCGACCACGACCCGCTCGACATCTGCGTGCTGACCGAGAAAGAGGTGACGCACGGCGACATCATCGCCCAGGTACGGCCCATCGGGGGATTCGGCCTGCTCGACCATGTGCAGGCCGACGACAAGATCATCGCCGTGCTCAAGAATGACATGATCTACGGGCAGTACACCGACATCAGCCAGGTGCCCGAGGCCATCGTGAAACGGCTGCTGCACTACTTCACCACCTACAAGGACATGCCCGGCGACCGCCAGCCGCGCATGGTTCTCACCGGCACATACGGCCGCCAGACCGCATACGACATCATCCGCCGCTCGGCCGAGGACTACAACACGGAGATCAGGCCGCTGCTGGAGTAGCAGAGAATGCCTCATCCCGAAGCATACGCAGGCTTTCACCGCGCGATCCGCTGCCCCGTTCCCGTCCGGAGCCGCTACCCGGACAGGACCGCGCAATATAACGCATCGGACGACCATCCTAAAGCCGGACCGGAACCAACCGCCTATAGCTGCCAGGTCTCACGGTGTCGGCGGGGAGCGCGGGCGGAGCAGCGGGCCGTCGTCCCAAAGTCCGGCACCACACCCAGGAGCGTACCGACACCGACAACATATTCCTGCACCCACATATACGAGCAGAACGCCCCCGATACCCGGGAAGAGCCGGAAGCTGGCAGGATCAGGATACGGGCAGAAAAAACGGCTGCACCGATCAGGGCATCAACACATCAAACACGATGAACACGAAAACTTACCCACGCACGCAAGACACCCGGACGGTTTATCTGAACACGGTGATCCAAAATCCCAACATCACGGTCGGGGATTACACGATATACAATGATTTTGTGAACGATCCCGCCGACTTCGAGAGAAACAATGTCCTGTACCACTACCCCATCAACCGGGACAGGCTGGTGATCGGCAAGTTCTGCTCGATCGCCTGCGGCGCCAAATTCCTTTTCAACAGCGCCAACCACACGCTGAGCTCTCTATCGAACTACACCTTCCCGCTATTCTACGAAGAATGGGGACTGGACAAAAAGGACGTAACCTCGGCATGGGATAACAAAGGCGATATCACGCTCGGCAACGACGTGTGGATCGGCTACGGTGCACTCATCATGGCCGGAGTGACCATCGGCAACGGCGCGGTCGTCGCCGCCGGGGCCGTCGTAACCAAGGACGTCGCCCCGTACACGATCGTGGGAGGAGTGCCTGCCAGAGCCATACGGCCTCGGTTCGACGAAAAAACCATCGCAGCACTGCAAACAATGCAATGGTGGGACTGGCCGATCGGGAAGATCAGGCAAAGCATACCGTTCATCATGAAAGGAGAAATCGACAAGCTGGGCTAAACCGGGTTGTTAAACATGCGGCACCCGGACACCCCTATCGAGACCCGACACATCCAAAAACAAAAAACGCCGGTTAATCCACAGATTAACCGGCGTTACCAGTACCCGGAGCCGGGATCGAACCGGCACAGCCTTGCAGCCATTGGTGTTTGAGACCAACGCGTCTACCAATTCCGCCATCCGGGCGCAAGCGTGGTTTTGCGAGGAGCAAAGATACGCATAAATTGATTATTTGCAAACGGATCGGGCCTCGGAACCCCGGATTTCAGGAGAAAACACCGCCGGCCGGCTCAGAAGCGCAGCCGGAGTGGAATGGACCGGGCCAGCCTACTCTGCCGCAATCGCCCTGATCCTGGCAAGTATCCCGTCGGTATCGTATCCGCAAAGCCTGCGGAGCTGGGCCGGAGTGCCGTGCTCGACGAACGTGTCGGGCACACCGAGCATCTCGATACGGGGCGTAAAGCCATGGGCATTCATCCACTCAAGCACTGCACTCCCCATGCCGCCGCTGACGACACCGTCCTCGACCGTAACGATCCGGTCGAAGCGCTCGGCCACGTAGCGAAGCAGCTTCGCGTCGAGCGGCTTGACAAAGCGCAGGTCGACATGCGCGGCCGAGATCCCGTCGACAGCCGCCCGGTCGATCGCGGCGGCGGCATCGTTGCCCACCGGGCCGAATGAAATGACCGCCAGGTCGCTCCCCTCACGCAGCAGGCGCCCCCGCCCCACCGGAACCGCCTCGAGCGGACACTCCCAGTCGGGCGTCACGCCGCGACCGCGCGGATAGCGGATCACGAAAGCCCCGTACCCCCCGGTGGCCGTCATCATCAGCCGACGCAGCTCGGGCTCGTCCATCGGCGACGAGATGATGAGGCCCGGCACCGGGCGCAGCGCAGCGATGTCGAACACGCCGTGGTGCGTAGCGCCGTCCTCGCCGACCACGCCCGCCCGGTCAAGGCACATAACCACATTGAGTCCCTGGATCGCCACGTCGTGGATCACATTGTCATAGGCCCGCTGCATGAACGACGAGTAGATATTGCAGAACGGAACGAGGCCCGTCGCAGCCAGGCCCGCAGCGAAAGTCACGGCATGGCCCTCGGCGATCCCCACATCGAAGCACCGCTCGGGCATCGCCTCCATCATGATACTGAGCGAGCAGCCGGTCGGCATGGCGGGCGTAATGCCCACAATGCGCGGATCGCGGCGCGCCAGCTCGAGCACCGTATGGCCGAACACGTCCTGGAAACGGGGCGGGCACCCCTCGGGGACACTCGAAAGGAGCTCGCCCGTCTCGGGGTTGAAGCGCCCCGGAGCGTGCCAGAGCGCCTGGTCGCGCTCAGCCGGCGCATAGCCCTTGCCCTTGACCGTCACCACGTGCAGCAGTTTGGGACCCGGCAACCGCTTGAGGTCGCCGATCACTCGCGTGAGCGCACGCACGTCGTGGCCGTCGACCGGTCCGAAATAGCGAAAATGCAGCCCCTCGAACAGATTGCTCTGTTGCAGGAAGCCGTGCTTGAGCCCGTTACCCACCTTCTGAATAAAGCGGCGCAGCGACGGCATGCGCCCGAGCACGTTCCACGTGCGGTCCTTCAGCCGGTTGTACCGCGCCGAGGTCGAGATACCGAGCAGGTACTCCTTCATCGCCCCGACATTCTTGTCGATCGACATATTGTTGTCGTTCAGGATCACGAGGATGTCGGTGTTGGCCGCCCCCGCGTTGTTGAGCCCCTCGAACGCAAGCCCCCCCGTGAGCGCCCCGTCGCCGATCACGGCCACCACCTTACGCCCCTCGCCCCGGAGCTGTGAGGCCACAGCGATCCCCAACGCGGCCGATATTGAGGTCGACGAGTGGCCTGTGCCGAAAGCATCGTACGGGCTCTCGGACATGCGCGGGAAGCCGCTGAGCCCTCCCAGGCGGCGGTTGGTCGAGAACTGATCGCGGCGTCCGGTGATGATCTTGTGGGCATAGGCCTGGTGCCCCACATCCCACACCAACTTGTCGTCGGGGGTATCGTAAAGGTAGTGCAGCGCCACGGTCAACTCGATCACGCCGAGGCTCGATCCCAGATGGCCGGGATTGGCTGCGAGCTGGTCGATGATGAAATGCCGGAGCTCATCGCAGTAAGCCGGCAGCTCGTCGGGCGACAGTTTCTTGAGGTCGGCCGGCGAATTGATCTGGTGGAGGTATTTATAGTCGTGCTCGGTCATCGGTTTGCCAAATCGAACAACAAAGATAGTGAAAGCCGAGCGGCAAGCCAAACGTGTTTGAGCTTGTCCGGGGCGCATCCTGTCTAAGACGAAGTCAAAGATAGTGATAACTTGCGTAATAGCGGAAAAATTCGGATAGATAAAGTAACCTGTTGAATGT
>JAFQJK010000081.1 GCA_017415005.1 Rikenellaceae bacterium | reverse complement strand
CTCCCTTTGACGACCCGCGTGACTTTACCCCCGGCCGACAGACGCCAGCCCAATCCGGCCCAAGTAGCGATATCTTTGATTTTGATGCCGGAGGCCTGATAATTCAACGTTATTGGCAATACGATATCCCGATACTTGATCTGATGCAGAGGAAGGGCGATTCTGGGAATACCCGTGCTATAATCGACAGGTACGTCGATTGACCGGACAAGGGCCTCTCCTTCAGGAGAGGGTGGTACGACCTGCGCCTGTACAGCGACAGGGGCCATGTACCCAAGTACAGTAAAAAGAGCCAGTTTTCGGATACGTCGAAATAATTGAAGAGTTGTTTTCATAGTAAGAATTTGAAAAAATGATTACTGCCGGTGATTTTGGGGGTCACCGGAAAATGTGTCCGGGAATCGGAAGTTCCCGGGGTTCCTGCGGGCATCTGATGCCGGCGGGATACATGACAAGGGTGTCCGAATCAGGTCATAGGCAGCGAAGTTTGAGGTTAGGTTATCGGATGGTTAGTTGAACGCGGAGCCGAGTTTGAACATGGGCATGTACATCGCGATCAGGACGACGGCGACGAGTACGCCGACCAGGAGGATGAGCAGCGGTTCGAGCATCGTCCCGAGCTGTTTGAGGCTGTGCTCGAGGCGTGCCGAGAGGTCGTCGGCCTGCTTACGCAGCATCTCGGGCAGACGGCCGGTCTGCTCGCCCACGCGGATGAGCGTCAGAAGGCGCACACCGTAGATCGCGGTGTGGCGGGCCATGGCGTCGGCGAAAAGCTCGCCGCGCCCGAGACCCGTGCAGATGTCGCGCAGCGACTGCCGGTAGGGCCAGAAGGTGATGATCCCCTGCAGCATATCGACCCCGCGCAGCAGCGGCACGCCCGAGCGGGTGAGCAGGTACAACAGCTTGCAGAACGACGCCTGGTAGTTGCGGCGCAGGATCTCGCCCACGAACGGCAGGCGGAGCAGCACTGCGGCGGTTGCCCGCTGCACGGCGTCGCGCTCGCGGAAGCGGAGATAGAGCGCAACAGCCCCGGCGAGGATCAGGCCGCCGACGGCCAGCTGCTGCGGGAAGCTGCGCGAGAGAGCGATGATCCAGCGCGTGAGGGCCGGCAGCTCGCCCCCGAGCCGGGAGTAGACCTGCTCGAACATCGGCACGATGACCAGCACCATGAAGATCACCACGACGACGGCCGTACCGAGAATGACGAGCGGGTAGCTCACCGCTCCGCTGACCATGCGCCGCTGGGCCACGCGCCTGCGGTAGTAGTCGGCCAGGAACTCGAGCGCCTCGTCGAGCCGGCCGGTCTCCTCGCCGATGCGCACCACGCCGCAGTCGAGCGCCGAGAAACGGCCGCTGCCCTCGAGCGCCGTGCAGAGCGCTTCGCCGCGGACGACGGCTGCAAAGAGTTGTTGCAGGAGGTGTCGGGTCGCCTCGTCGCGCTCGCCTGCGATCAGCAACCCGAAGGCGTGGCTGAAGTCGAGGCCGGCCGAGAGCAGCGCGTGCAGCTCGGCAAAGAGCGCCTCCTTGCGGGGCTCTTTCAACTCGTGCTGTCCGAATATCTGTTTACTCTTCTTCATAGCGGTATTCATTTTCCTGCTCAGTAAGTAAAGCCCGTTGCCTTTCATTGGGCCGTTGTGGCGTTGCCATGCGCAGCGTCAGCGTCCGGTCTTTCTCCCGAAGAACGAACGCCAACGTATCGATCCGGACCGTCCCGGAGGCTTCGTCATACGCCGGCCATGCCACGGGATGCAGCAGCGTATCACGGAGGTTTCCTGTCACCACGATCAGCGCCGAGTCACAGATCGTCAGCCGGATCGGATCCTCTCCCGGGATCCAGAGTGCCACCGCATCGGCCTCGCGTGTCATACTGTCCGCGCGACCGGCCAAGCTCTCGATCCGGCAGTAGCCCTCATACTGCGCCTGGCCGCTGCCGATACGATCGGCCACCCGGTCGAAGTAACGCCGGGCCACTCCCAGGCCGTCCATCACAGCGAGGAACACCACGCCGGCGACGATCATCAGCACGAGCAGCTCGGCGAGGGTCGAAGCGTGGAGGCGTATGTCAATGATCCGTCGCATCGTCCGTCGTTTTGCGTATCATGTAGGTCAGCCGCACGACCTTGCCGGAGGCCCCGGCCGGGGTCGAAAGCGTCACCTGGAGCAGGTCGTCGTGCAACGGATAGGATCGCGCCTCGATCCGGACCGTATCCGTGCCGAAAGCCCTGAGCGACTCGCCCTCCGTCACCGCTTCGGCATCCAGTCCGCGGCGGCAGGCGTCGATCCGTTGCGAGGCAGCGACCTCAGCCAGTCCATCGTCTCGGGACGGAAGCACGAGCCGCGTCACGGTTTCGAGCGAGAGGGCGAATACCGTAAGGAAGACGATCGACGCAACGATCGCTTCGATCAGCGTCGAGGCCCGTAGCCGGCCCGGAGCCCGTTTCCCGTATGCCCGTAGCGTCTTCCCGGCTTCCGGTTGCCGGCCCGCATCTGCGCCGGCGGCCTGATCGTCTCCCGCAGGCATCCCCGCCCCGGTGACCTGTACGCATGGTATGCCTGCCGTCGAACGGACCGTCCGTCTCCTACCTGCGTCTTCGCAAACTTTTAGGGCAGCCATCCGACCTCCTTTCTTTCATAGGGGCCTGCGGCCCAGAGCGGATAGCCGCAGACCGGATTCTCCAACAACGTGGCATTGTGGAGGAGATCGGTATAGTAGCCCTCCGTCGCATTGTATACCGCCCGGCGCAGGAAGACCGCGCCGCTCACCACGCCGTGCCACCCGGCCATACCGTCGACCCAGAGGAGGCCGCGCACAAGGGCAGTCTGCACCTGTCGGTAATTTACCTTCTCCCGGTCGGCCTCGCCGTCCCCATCGACGATCACATAACCGCTCACCTCCGCGCGGGGCCCTATCTCGACACATCGCTCCGGAAGTCCGCGGCGCATGACGATCCCCGAAGGATATTCGAGCACCGCCCGCTGCCCGACCACGACCGAATCCGAGGCCACGACCTGCATCCGGCCCCGGAACCCTGCGCCGACCCGGACCGTCCGCGCTACGACCAGAATGTCCCGCACGAGGCAGGTCGAGTCGATCTCGACCGCATCGCCGCACAGGGCGACCTGGCCCGAGAGCGAGCAATGCTGCAACCGGCCGCTGCCGATCCAGAGGATAGCCGGGTCATGCCGGTAAAAGCTGGCTGTCACCGAATCGGTGATCGGCACACGCTGCGCCGTGTCCCCGCGTAAGGCCCATATCCGGTCGAGGAGCTCCCGGGCGCCGGGATGCAGTGCCGGCATACCCGGCTCGCTGCGGCCGATCCGGTGCCCGGGAACGCGCTCGCCCGCAAAGAAAACCGAGCGCATGGCGTTGTATGCGAGGCCGTTCTGCGGCACGCGTACCCGGCCGTGCAGGTTGGAGTTCCCGGTCAGCGTCAGCGCGAGGCGGCCGTCGGCGTACCAGAAATCGGCCTCTTCGCCCGAAGCGGCGGCCGCGCCCATCAGCCGCGAGAGGTGCAGCCGCCGGTCGTGGCTCTCGACGCTCACCGCCTCGTACAGGCCCCACGGCCGGACGGTGTAGCGCACTCGGGACGAAGGCACGCTGTCGTAGAGCACAAGCGAACTATCGGCATCGAGCAGCGACGGCAGGTTCTCGGCCTGCTCGTAAAGCCGGAAGGCCGATTCGAGGTGCGCGCGCTGCTGCCGGTGGTAGCCGAGCCGCGCGAACAGGTCGCGGTCCTGTTCCCAAAGGCCGACGACGCCCAGCACGCCCAGCATCAGCAGGGCCGAGACCACCAGCACGGTGGGCAGCACGCTCGCGCGGATATGTCGGTCTTGTGGCATCATCAGCAAGGGTCTGGGCAGCGGAGCGTTTCTTTCAGTCCCGTCCTCCGCTCCTTCAGGGCGGGACTGCGGTGTCGCCCGGCGACACCGGATCTGTCAGGATTGCGGCTTGAGGCAGAAGTCGCGGTTATCCCGCGTCATGACGACCGAGTCGGCACACCCCGACGCGAGCCGGTATTCGCCGAGCGATCCGCCCGGGCGGATCATCTCCTGAATGCCGTTCACCAGGAACAGGAAGTACGGCGTGCGGCCTTTACGGATCATGCCGGTGTAGGTGAAAGCGGGCGGTTCGACGGCCGGGGCGGCCGCATTGCCTTGTATCGGTGCGACCGTTACGGAGCGGTCTGTCGCAGGCCGGACGGCTGTTGCCCGGAGGAAGGGATCGCAGTAGTCGAGCCGGAGCGTGTCGGCCTCCGTTTGCAGGGCCTTCGTTTTGGGTACGGCGACCGTCTCCGGAACCGCCGGGCTGTCGGGCCGGGCAAAAAAGAGCTTCCAGGCCACCACGCCCCAGATACCGAGCACCACCGCGAGCAGCACGTATGTCATGCCGCGCGATCTCATGGCTCGCAGAATCGGTAGGACATGGCGTGAACATCGTGTACCGCCGGGTCGGAGATGTGGCGCAGATCTCCGGATCTTTCAGACCCGATGTCGGGATACGACTGCTCCGCGTGACTTTGGCCGGAGACTGTTTCCTGGGCGGCCTGCCCGTTCGGTTCACCGGGTTCTTCCGGCTCTGGTCCGACGGGTTCGGTTGGTTCTGTTGGCACCTCGGGGTCTGTGGGGTTCGTAGGCTCGGTCGGATCGGTCGGCCTTTCCGGTTCCTCGGGTTCCGCCGCATCGACCGTAAGCGAGAGGATCAGCTCTGCGCTCCGGTAGCCGCCGTTGGCCGCCCGGATGCTCCACTCGTAGTCGCCCGCCTCGATCGCCTGCACGAACCGGTTGCCGGCCGAGAGCAAGTCGACCGCGAGCGTCGTATCGGCCACCACGCGGGCCGCCCGGGCGAACGAGGGAGAGACGATCGTGAGGTGGTAGCTCCGCGCACCGTCCAGCGGGCGCCAGAGGAAGGTCACCTCCCCGGCCACCGTCCGCACGCCGTCGCGCGGTGCGACGACCGAGACCGTACGGCCCTCGATGTCGCGTTCGACAAGGTCGTCGCAGCCGACGGACAGCAACGCGGGTAAGATCAACAACCAGTAGATATGTTTCATAATGCGTAGGTTTAGGGATTGTCAGTATCGATGAGCTGGTCCACGACCATCGTAAGCTGAAGATGCTCCTGCCGTTTCCGCCTTACGGTCTTGAACCCGGCCGAAACGAGACGGCAGCCCGGGAACCGGCGCTCGAGGCAGTCGGTCACCCGGATCAGATCGCAGTAACGGCCCGAGAGCACGATCTCGGCCGCCTGAACGGTAAATGTCCCCCCCTGCCCTATCCTGTATGGCATATAGCGCACGACCTGCACACCGGTATCCGACAAAACCGCACCGAGCGAGTCCAGCACCGCGCCGCCGGAAAGCAGATCCGGAGCCTGGGTCTGTAAATCCTCCGGCAGCGATTCGGAGCGACTCTCGCGGGCAAGCGACTCGATACGCTGCTCATTCCTGCGCACCTCGCTCCAACGCCCGGCGGTCCGGGCGAGCGAGAGACGCCAGACCACAAGCGGCAGGATGATCGCCAGCAGCGCCAGGTAGGTCAGACCTTCGTATTTGCCCAGCCGTTTCATAGCGCGATCATGATCTCAAAAGTCCAAAGGCCGCTGTCGCGCTCCTGCTCGATCCCTTTCAGCCGCAACTCCCGGACAAAAGGCTCGTCGCGGAGCCGGCCGGCAAATGCGGAGATATCTTCCGATGCCTCGGCCGCACCCCGGATCAGCACCGTATTGCCTTCGGTCAGGACCGCGTTCCCCGCCTCGATCTTCTTTTTCAGCGGTTGCACGGCCAGCTCACGGAGTACCAGCCCGTCGGGGACCAGGCCGCCAATACGGTCCATCAGTACGGCATAGCGCCACTGCAAACGCTGTGAAAACTCCGCCGCTGCGGCTTCGCGTTCGGCCGAACGGGTCCGCGAGGCGCCCTGCTCCTTTTCCCGCGCCGCAATCACGGCCCGCTGCGCGGCATAGCGCTCTTTCAGCGAGTCGTAGGCCAGCGTGTTGGCCACAAGCAGGGCCAGCACGGCACCGAGCACCGGCAGCCGCAGGCGCCGGCAGAGCAGCGTGAGGAGCCTCGAGCTCTCGGTCGATGGCCGGAGCAGATATTTCGGTCGGAGCTGCCGGGCATAAAAGCGGTCCGCCATAGCGACCGCCTGCGCCTCGTCGCCCCCGGCGGCATATTCGGTCCGGACCGGAACGACACCGATCCCGGCCAGGCGTTCGAGCAGCGGATCGACCTGATCGCGGCGGGCGAACGAGAACCGGCCTTCCTCCGTATCCCCGGTCCACGCGAAAGTCTCCGGGTCGGCCGTGACGCGGGCGACGATCTCGGGGGCCGGAAGCGACCGGCTTACAACGCCGTGGCCCGAAAACAGAACCAGCACCGGCTCACGCAGCTTTAGTGCCTCCAACTTATCGGGCGCCACCTCCTCGCTGCCCTCCACGGCAAGCACGCCCCCGGATCGACGCAGGCGGCGAAGGGTCAGCACGCAGGCGTCGGGTGCCGTGAATTGCACCGTAAGCACCGCCGCGCGGGACAGGATATGCCGGATCGGATTCATCGTCGGGTTCGGTTAATAAATGACTGTGGGAGTGATAAAGACATTGAGCCGCCGCTCCTGGCGGTTGTTCTTATGCTTGCCGAAGATCCACCTGAGCACCGGCACGCGGGCGATGAACGGCAGACCCTGCGAGCTCTTCTCGCGCGAGTTGCGGTCGATGCCCCCGAGCAGCACCGTCTCGCTGTTCTGCACGCGCACCATCGACTTGAAGCTGCGCGTGGTGGTGCCCGGAGGGGCCTCCTTCTCGGTGCGGGCCGTGAACTCACTCTGGCTGAGGTCGATCGTCATCGTGATGTGACCGTCACTGCTGACAAAGGGGGTGATCGTGAGGGTCATGTTGGCCTCGACGTTCTTCCAGACGTAGGAGGTCGACTGCACCGGATTCTGGGTGCCCATATAGGTGTTGTTGGTCTCCTTGTAATACTGGGTCTCGCCGCTGGTGAGCGTCGCCTCGTGGCCGTTGAGCGTCGAGAGCTTGGGTGTCGAGCGCAGCTCGATCGTCCCGTTCTCCTCCATCAGACGGAGGTTGGCGTAGAAGTTCGGGGCCACGCGGCCCAATTTGACGATCCCCGCCCGGTCGAGCGCCTGATTGATCGATCCGGCCCCGACGGTCATGTCCACTCCCGGCGAGAGCGTCCCGCCCGTTTTGGCCGGCTTGTCGCCGATGCCCAGCCCGAGGCCCGCCTCGAGGATCACGTCCTTCGACGCATCGACGATCATCACCTCGATCGTAATGAGCGGCACGGTCTTGTCAATCGAGCGGAGGAACTGCTCGACGCGGCCCACCAGCCGCTGGTCGCCGCTGGCGATGATACTGTTCAGGTCGGGGAAGGCGGCCACCTGCACGCCCTTTTTCAGGTTCTCGGGGATCACGTCCACCAGTTTGTCGACCGTGCGGTAGGTCATCGGGATCACCTTCGTCGCGAACACCTTCTCATCCTGCGCCTCGCCGAACATGTATACGCCATTCTCGATGTAGTAGGTGTAGGGTGTGCCTGTGAACAGTACGTTGAACAGCGTTTCGGCGTCGGCATTGTTCAGGAAGACGCTGGTTTGCGCGTTGACCGGCGTGATGAAGAAGTAGTCGAGATGCAGCTGCTCGCATACGTCGAGCACGATGTCGTAGACGTTACCCTGGCCTATGGTGGCCGTAATGCGCCCGAGGCTGTCGACCGTGAGCTGGCTTTCGCTGAATTGGAGCCTACGCGTGTAGGGCGAGGGCGGAGCGGCCGGCGCGCCCGGTCCCTGCTCCGCCGCCTCGAAGGTCCACGTGCGCCCGCCCTTGTCGCGCCGCGCCTCCAAACCGTTGGTCGAGGCCAGCGTAAAGATCGCCTCGGCAAGCGGCATCCCCGCGACATAGCCCGACACCTGCCGTCCGTAGAGCGGCTGCGGGACCACGAGGTTCACGCCCGTACTGTCGGTGATGCGGCGGGCGACGTCCCCCAGAGGCGCCGCGATCAGGTCGTAGCTGAGCGTCGTGTCGACCCGCGAGTAAGCGATGAGGGGCTCGGGCGGCCGGACCGGCGTATCCGCGTGCGGCCAGATCGAAACGATGTTGCCGATCACGTCGAGATCGAGGTTGTACTCCTTGCACAGAAAATAGAGCAGGTCGGCGATCCGGGCCCGCGAGAAATTACAGGTTACGAGGAGGTCTCCCGCACCCTTGACGCTCAGGCTCACGCCGTTGACCTTGGCGACCGAGCGCAGCAGCTCCGAGAGCGGCATACGCCCCACCGAGATGTCGACCTCGGCCAGGTAGGCCGTATCGCGCACGGCGAGCGAGTCGAGCCGCCCCTTGATCGCCGCGAGCCGGTCGCCGCCCTGGGCCGATGCGCCGCCATAGAGACAGGCGAGGAGAATAATGACAATACAGGTGTATAGTTTCTTCATAAGCATGGAGCGTCGGTTTGGATCTATTATTGAAAAAGCACTATTTATCAACGGTTTATGTATGATTGATGTATCTTCAGTCTGACGCCGGCGGCGAGGATGCGTTAGCAGCCCGCCGCATGGGGCGGCGGCGGACTGCCGGATGGCTATGCCATCCGCACAGGCTTGACTTTTGCCTCCTTTTGTGTCAAGACAAAAGGAGGATGCACCGGCCAACGGCCGGAGCAGAACATCTTGGCAAGAACAATAGAAGAAATAGTCATCGCATTCATAATCATAATTTTACCACAAACAATCGATTTACAGTAATTTTGTCGGGCTTGCATGGCAGGCCCGGGGGCCGGATCATTCGTTCAGCAGCGGCAGCACCTCTTCGAACGAGGTCAGTCCGGCATGGAAAAGCGCGAGGGCCGACTCGCGGAGCGTGGTAATGCCCCGCTCGCGCAGCAGCGGGCCCACGTCGGCGGCCGACGCCCGGACTGCCCCGGCCAGCCCTTCGTCGATCGGGATCACCTCGTAGATCGCCTTACGGCCCCGGTAGCCCGTGTAGTAGCACCGCTCGCAGCCCACGGCCTTATAGTGTGTCGCTGCTCCGCATTCCGGCCCGAGCTGCCGCTGCTCCCCGGGCGTCAGCTCCGCCGCGCGCTTGCAGTCGGGACAGAGCAGGCGCACGAGGCGCTGGGCGGCGCACAGGATCAGCGTGCCCGAGAGCAGGTAAGGGTGCACGCCCATGTCGCCGAGGCGGGCCACGCTGCCCCACGCGCTGTTGGTGTGGATCGTCGAGAAGACGAGGTGGCCGGTGAGCGAGCTGCGGATCGCCATCCCGGCCGTGTCGCCGTCGCGGATCTCGCCGAGCATGATGATGTCGGGGTCCTGACGCAGAAACGTCCTGAGCGCCGCGCCGAACGTCAGGCCGATCTCCTCCTTGAGCTGTACCTGGTTGACCCCTTCGAGCGTGTACTCCACAGGGTCTTCGATCGTGAGGATATTGCGCGCCTCGTCGTTGAGCCGTCGCAATGTCGCGTAAAGCGTCGTGCTCTTACCCGACCCGGTGGGCCCCGTGATCAGCACCAGTCCGTGCGGCCGCGAGATGGCCGCCGCGTAATCGGCGATCTGCCGCTCCGTGAGGCCGAGATTCGTGAGTTCGAGCAGCTCGACGTGGCGGGTCAGCAGGCGCATCACCACCTTCTCGCCGTAGATGGTCGGCAGCGACGACACACGCACGTCGAAACGCATCTCGTCCCGGTTGTAGAAGATGCGCCCGTCCTGCGGCAACCGCTTCTCGGAAATGTCGAGGTTCGAGAGTATCTTGATCTGGTTGACCAGCGACGCATAGTTCTGCTTATCGACCACGTATCGCTCGACGAGCCGGCCGTCGATCCGCATCCGGATGCGGCAGCGGTCCTCGTAGGGCTCGAAATGGATGTCGCTCGCATAGCTGGTGAACGCCTCGCCGATCAGCCCCATCAGGAAGCCCTGTCCGCCGCCGATCTGCGAGAGCGACGCTCCAACCTCGGCCGACGCCTTTCGCCCCGCTCCCTGCCGGTAGTGACGCCCGAGCAGCTTTTGCAGCTCGGCGCCTTCGAGCGGCTCGACATGCACGCGCACGCCCGAGAGCACCTCCAGCTCAGCAACCGCATCGGCATAGTCGCGCCCCCGCTCGCCGTAGCAGCCGAGCACCCCGTTCCGCGCCTCATACGGCACGAGCCGGTACTCCCAGGCCTGCGAGGCGGTGAGTCGTTGGAGCGTTTCGGTCGATATGTGATCGACAGGTTTCATGCTACGATCAGATAGAGTGTATACAGGATATAGGCGATACCCAATGTTCCGACCAGCGGGATCGTCGCCGGACGACCGGTGATCCGGGTCGCCGCGAGCCACCAGACGAGGGAGCCGGCCGATCCGGCCAGCAGGAAGACAAGATAGCCGCGCAGGTCGAACAGCGGCGTCAGTAGGACGGCAAAAACCAGATCACCCGCTCCCGCGTAGTCCCGGAGCCGGAGCCCCGCCACCCGGCCCCGCAACAGCAGCCAGAGGCCGACGCCTCCGCCGAGCACCCCGAGCAGCAGCAGGTTGCCCCCGGCACGAGCCAGCATGGCTATCCAGCCGTCGGCCAGTACAGCGCTTCCTGCGGCCAGCATGCCGAACACGGCCAGCCACGCCGCCGAAACCGTTCGGTGCCGGAAGTCGCTGAGGGCAAGCGCGCCCGCAGGGATCAATGTCACGAGCGACCACATGCCGTCAGTCTTTGGTGGTCTCCTTGAGCTCCTTGTCCTGGTCGATCTCCCAGACGTTGAACTCACCGTCGCCGTCGAACTCGACCACGGCCGTGGCCGTCGCCCTGAACTTCGT
>JAFQJK010000008.1 GCA_017415005.1 Rikenellaceae bacterium | reverse complement strand
TTTCTCAGGATAGCAAAAAAGTGCGCTTCGGGGCACCGGAGGCGGGTCTGAATTGGGGGGCGAGTTTCGGGTGTCCGGAAATGCCTGCGGTTTCCGGGCCATGTCATGTGTGACCGGAAGGTCAGTCGGGGGAGGGCTTGCCCTGACGGTCGGTCAAGCTATTGCGGCGGTGGGCTGGCTATGGGAGGGGCCGGCCGGTCGATCCGGATGAACCTGTGGATCTCGTCCCGGAGGATGTCCGGCGTTATGGGGCTGGTAATGAATCCCGACACCCCGCCTGGCCAGCCAGTTTCCGGTTCTCCTCGAAAGCGTAGGCGGTCTGCGCCGTGAGCAGGTGGTTTTTTCGGAATAAAAGCTTATATTTATAGCGCAATCAATCTTTTATCGCGATGAAGCCAATCTGCTACTATGCCCTCGCGGGGGCGCTGGCGCTGGGCTGCCTGCCCGGCGAGGCCCCGGCCGCTTCCCGGAAGGGGAAGCCGGCGCAAAGCCTTTATCTGACTAATGTTCATATGGTATCCAAAATGACGGGTGCGCCGCTCGAGGAGGAAACGTGTCTGCATCCCAATGCCACGGACCGGGATTATGACGTGCATGGGACGGACCTCGGGATCATGTGGCGCATCTCGGGCGACCGGATCGGGATATTCTTCGGCGATACGAACGGAGAGGGCTTCAAGACCGGTAACGGCGGGTGCGGCTCGAACTGGCGCTCGAACGTGTTGGCCTTCTCGTCCGACACCGACCTCTCGGACGGCCTGCGGATCGACTCGATGGCGCTCGACGCCGAGGGCAAGGCGCGTGAGATATGCGCAGGGGGCAAGGCCCAGGCCGAGCCTTACCAGACTTCGATCCCCACAAGCGCCATCCGGGCCGGGAAGACCGACTGCGTCCATTTCATGAACATATACGAGTGGGCCGGGGGCAAAGGGCGCTGGCTGACCAACTTTTCGTCGATCTACACCTCCGACGACGACGGCCGGACGTGGCAGCGGCAGGAAGGCGTGACATTCTCGCCCGACAGCCACTTCTCGCAGGTGGCCTATGCCAAGAAGGACGGCTGGGTCTATATGATCGGTACGCAGTCGGGGCGGGGTGATGCAGCCTACCTCTGCCGTTTCCGCGAGAAAGACCTGCTCGATATGGGCGCTTACCTCTACTGGAACGGGTCGGACTGGGTGGCCGACGAGCAGGCGGCCGTGCCTGTGTTGCGCGGGCCGATCGGAGAGGCCTCGCTGATGTTCCACGAGGGATTGAAGCGTTGGATCTATACATACAGCTACGATCCCGGCTATGACAAGGATCCTGTGACCAGGGTGCAGGCCGTGCTGTACTGCGATACGGACGATATTACGCGTTGGGACGGCGAGCGTAAGGTGCTGCTGACGCATGACAAGTACCCGATCCCGTACTGCGCGTTCATGTATCCGGAGACCCGGGGCGACAAGGTGTATTTTGCGCTTTCGATGTGGCAGCCCTACAATGTGTATCTGATGTCGGCCGACCTGGAGCTGCGGCCCGACGAGGCCCGGTAGGAGGGTGCCTTGACGGGGAGAGCCGTTCCGGCAGGACCGGAACGGTGTTATCCGTGGGGGCGGTTGTTTGCCGGGGTTTCTCCGGCTACGTGTGCGGCCGTGCATGCCGGGCTCTGCGCGATTCTCGGCCTACTGCAGTTTGTACTGGCTGGGCGACATGCCGGTGTGCTGCTTGAAGTACTTGCCGAAGAACGACTGGGTCGAGAAGTTGAGGTGGTAGGCGATCTCCTGAATGCTCATGCCCGAGTATTTGAGCAGCGTTTTGGCCTCGAGGATCACGTACTCGTCGATCCATTCGGCAGCCGACCGTCCGCTCATTTCCTTCATCATCGAGGACATATACTTGGGCGTGATGTGCATTTTCTCGGCGTAGAACCCGACGCTTCGCTGCTCCTTGTGGTACTGGGTCAGCAACTCCATGAACTGCGTGAAGAAGAGCTCCCGGCGGCTTTTGACCGAGTCTTTGTCGACGGTGATCAGGTCGAGCCGGTCGCTGCATTTGTAGAGCAGCGCCGTGATCAGCCCCTGTGCGATCTCGATGCGGTAGAGACTTTGCAGGTCCTCCATACATTCTGCGAACAGCGTGAAAAACTTCTGAAGGTTGTTCATCTCGCGGTCGGTGAGCCGGACGCTCGGGTGGTTCTTGACCTGCATGTAGAAGGGGATCGTATTGCGGATGTCGATCCGGACCTCTTTGAGAAATGCGAGCGAGACGACGATCACGTGTCCGCGGAAGTCTTCGCTCGTCTCGTGGATCTGGATGATGTTCTCGGGCAGGTTGATGATCATCATGCCTGCCGTCACCTCGTACTCTTTGAGATTGATCGATGCGCGTACCCGTCCTCCGGTGCAGATGGCCAGTACGACGGCATCGAGGCGACACGGGTGGCGGAACAGTTCGAGGCTTTTGATCTCTTTGTCCGACGAAATGATGAATTCGTCGTTGGGCCCTCCGATCTCGTAGGTCTCCCTGAGCTGGGCGATCGAAATGCTTGTCAATTCCATATTGTCCTGATTTTCCGGATTTATGGCCAAATGTAGCAATAAAACGGGACGGATTGATCGGTTTTGTCTGATTTCCGACTTTTAGAACAACAGTGGCGGAAAACAGTACTTTAACAGCCTTCGGCTTTCGCGCAACTTTGTGATATCAACTAAATGCTGATAGCTATGATGAGCCGAATGATTGTTGCGGGCGCGGGTGCGGCACTGCTGGCCGTTGGCGCTGCAGGGTGTGCGTCGGGGCCGAAAGCGGACCCGGCAGAACGGGTCGTTCCGGTCCGGACCGTGGTGGGGGCCGGGGGCTCGGTCCCGGCCGGGACCGAGTATGTAGGCGTGGTCGAGGAGGAGTCTGCGGTGGCGCTCAGTTTTCGCGAGCCGGGGACGGTCGAATGGATCGGCGTGTGCGAAGGACAGCGTATCCGCAAGGGGCAGTTGCTGGCCGTGCTCGATACGGCCAACCTGCGCAGTGCTTACGACGCGGCATTGGCTACGCGTCGCCAGGCCGAGGATGCGATGAAGCGCCTCCGGATGCTCTACGACGGGCAGAGCCTGCCCGAGATCAAGTATGTCGAGGCCGAGACCAAGCTCGAGCAGGCCCGGGCCACCGAGCAGATCGCGCGCCGTAATCTGGCCGACAGCCGGCTCGTGGCGCCCGCCGGCGGGGTGATCGGACGCCGCTCGGCCGAGCCGGGCGAGAATGTGATGGCCGGGCAGACGGTGCTCTCGTTGTTGAACATCGGGACGGTCAAGGTCCGGGTTTCGGTACCCGAGAACGAGATCGCCTCGCTGGCCGAGGGAACGCGTGCGACGGTAACGGTCGGGGCGCTCGGCGGCCGCGTGTTCGAGGGGCGGGTGACCGAAAAGGGGGTCGAGGCCAATCCGCTGGCCCATACTTACGAGGCGCGCATCCGCCTTGACAACGGATCGGGCGCGCTGCTCCCGGGCATGGTGTGCCGCGTGCGGCTCGCCGGCGATGCGGGTGGTGAGGCGATCGTCGTGCCTGCCGGAGCCGTGCAGACGGCCGGCCGCGGCGAGCGTTTTGTCTGGTGCGTGCGCGAGGGGCGTGCCGAGCGGGTCGCGGTTACGACGGGAGCGCTTGTCGACGGCGGGGTGGTCGTTGCGGATGGCCTCGTCCCGGGCGATGAGGTGATTACCGATGGCTGCCAGAAGGTGAGCGGCGGCATGAAAGTCGAGGTGCTATGAGGCGGCCGGGGATCATCGAAGGGGCCATGCGCTACCATCGCATCGTGCTGCTGATCGTGGGGCTGCTCGTCCTGTTGGGCGTTTACGGCCTGTTCAACATGCCCAAGCAGGAGTTCCCGCCGTTCACGATCCGGCAGGGGCTGATCGTCGGGGTCTACCCGGGCGCCACGTCGTCTCAGGTCGAGGAGCAGCTCGCCAAGCCGCTCGAGCGCTTCCTGTTCACTTATAAGGAGGTTAAGAAGCAGAAGACCTACTCGATGTCGCGCGATGGTGTCGTTTACGTGATGGTCGAGCTCAACGACGACGTACACAACAAGGACGAGGTGTGGTCGAAGATCAAGCACGGGGTCGCCTCGTTCAAGGCGCAGCTTCCGTCGGGCGTGCTGGCGCTCGTGGTCAACGACGATTTCGGCGATACGTCGGCGCTGCTCATTGCGCTCGAATCGGACGAGAAGACATACCGCGAGCTGGAGGGCTACCTCGACGACCTCGAAGGGCGGCTGCGGCGCATCGAGTCGGTCTCGAACCTGCGTCGTTACGGCCTGCAGTCCGAGCAGGTGAGCGTCTACCTCGACCGCGACAAGCTGGCCGCTTACGGCCTTGACCAGACGCAGCTGATGGGCCGCCTCTTTGCCGAGGGTTTCACCACGGCGGCCGGCTCGGTCGAGACGCCGACGCGCGAACTGCCGATCCATTTCGCGCCGTCGTACGACTCCGAGCGCGAGATCGCCGGGCAGATCGTTTACAGCGATCCGGAAGGCAACGTCGTGCGCCTGGGCGACGTGGCGCGCATTGTGCGCGAGTACGACGAGCCCGACAGCTACATTACCAACAACGGACGCCGCTCGGTGATCCTCTCGATGGAGATGCGCGAGGGACACAACATCGTCGAGTACGGCCGCGAGGTCGACGAAGTGCTCGCGGCATTCCAGCAGACGCTGCCCGACGACGTGGCGGTCGAACGCATCGCTGACCAGCCCAAGGTGGTTGACGACTCGGTGAGCTCGTTCGTCCGCGACCTGATGATCTCGATCGTCGTGGTGATCCTCGTGATGATGGTGCTCTTTCCGTTCCGTTCGGCCATCGTGGCGGCCACGTCGATCCCGATCAGCATCTTCGTCTCGATCGGCATCATGTATATCACGGGCATCCCGCTCAACACGGTGACGCTCGCGGCGCTGATCGTCGTGCTCGGCATGATCGTCGACAACTCTATCATCGTCGTCGACGCCTACCTCGACAATCTCGACCACGGCATGTCGCGCTGGCATGCGGCTGTGGCGAGCGCCCGGGATTATTTCGGGTCGATCTTCCTGGCGACGCTCTGCATCTGCGTCATCTTCTTCCCGTTGCTGGTCACGATGAAGGGCGAGTTCCTCGACTTCCTGCGCGATTTCCCGTGGACGCTGACCATCTCGCTGATGATGTCGCTCGTACTGGCCATGATCTTCATCCCCTACCTCGAATATGTGATGATCCGCAAGGGCCTCAAAGCGCAACGGCCCGAAGGTGGTAAAAAGCGCTTCAATATGCTGGAGGCGGTGCAGCGCTGGTACGGCCATGCGCTCGACTGGACGTTCCGTTACCCGTGGCTGACGATCCTGGGAGGCATTGCGACGGTCGTCGTGGGGGCGATGATCCTGCTCGGGAACAAGGTGCGCATGATGCCCTTTGCCGACCGGGACCAGTTGGCCGTCGAGATCTTCCTGCCGCAGGGGACGCCGCTCGCGCGGACGGCTGCCGTGGCCGACAGCCTCTATGCCGTGCTCGATGCCGATCCCCGCGTGCGTTCGGTGACCTCGTTCGTCGGTACCGCTTCGCCGCGTTTCCAGGCCACCTATGCGCCCAACATTCCGTCGAAGAACTATGCGCAGTTTATCGTCAATACGCAGTCGGTCGATGCGACACGGGGCATCCTCGACGATTATTCGGACCGCTATGCCGATCGTTTCCCCGACGCCTATGTCAAGTTCAAGCAGCTCGACTACCAGAACCTTACGACCCCGGTCGAGGTGCGTTTCCGGGGCGACGACATCGCCGCGCTGAAGGCGGCCGGCGACTCGCTCATGGCGGCCATGCAGGGGGTCGAGTCGCTGGTGTGGATACATACTAATTACGAGGAGCCGCTGCCTGGCGTCGAGGTGCGCCTGCGTCCGGTCGAGTCGGCCCGGCTCGGCGTGTCGCGCGCGCTGGCCGAGGCCGAGGTGGCGACCAGCTACGGCGGGGTGCCGGCGGCGACGCTGTGGGAGGGCGACTATGCGCTCCCGGTGGTGCTCAAGGCCGGCGACTCGGACGAGCGGCCCGGACCCGCGACCGTGGGCGACCGCTACATCTCGACCGGCGTGCCGGGTCTCTCGGTGCCGTTGCGCCAACTGGCCGACATCGTGCCCTCGTGGAGCGAGGGGCAGATCGTGCGCCGCAACGGGGTGCGCACGCTCAGCGTGATGGCCGACGTACGCCGGGGCCATAACGAGGGCGAGGCCTTCGCCGAGGTGCGCCGCGCGATGGAAGAGCGTGTGGTGCCGGTGTTGCCCGCAGGCGTCGAATACGAGTACGGCGGCTCGGTCGAGAGCGATGCCGAGATTCTGGCGCCGATCGTTCAGGGCCTGATCGCTGCCGTCATTATCATCTTTTTCTTCCTGCTGTTCAATTTCAAGAAGGTCAGCATTTCGTCCGTTGCGCTCACCTCGATCGTGCTTTGTCTGCTCGGGGCTGCGCTGGGACTGTGGCTGACAGACACCGAGTTCGGCCTTACGTGTATCCTGGGGCTTATCAGCCTGATGGGGATCATCGTGCGCAATGCGATCATCATGTTCGAGCATGCCGAGGAGCTGCGGATCAAAAAGCACTGGAGCGCGCGTGACGCAGCTTACGATGCCGGACGCCGTCGCATGCTGCCCATTTTCCTCACGTCGGCCACGACAGCCGTGGGTGTCGTCCCGATGATCCTGAGCCAGAGCTCGCTCTGGACGCCGATGGGTATCGTGATCTGTTTCGGCACGGTCGTCTCGATGATCCTCGTGGTAACGGTCCTGCCGGTGATTTACTGGAAGATCTTTGCAAAAGTCAAGGTCAAAAAGCAAGCGTATGAAAAATAGCCTGGTCATAACGGTCCTGCTGGCCTTTTCGGCGTTCGGCGCCGCGGCCCAGCCATACACGCTCGACGATTGCCGCCGCATGGCGCTCGAGAATAACGTGCGCGTGCGCAACAGCGCGCTCGACCGAGACATCGCGCGCGAAACGCGCCGCGAGGCGTTCACGCACTACTTCCCGTCGGTGTCGGCCACGGGGGTGATCTTTGCCGCCAACCGGGGCATGGCCCAGATGGATATGTCGGTGCCGGTGGCGCTACCCAGTCCGCTCCCGTCGATGGAGATTCCGTTCTCGATGTCGATGCTCAAGCACGGCAAGGCTGCCGGTGTGGCGGCCATGCAGCCGGTGTTCGCCGGTGGCCGGATCGTCTACGGCAACCGGTTGGCCCGGGTGGGCGAGCGGGTGGCCGGGTTGCGGGCGGAGCTCTCAGGGCAGGAGGTGGTCCTCCGCACGGAGGAATATTTCCGGCAGGTGGTGGGTCTTGAGGCTAAGCTGCAGACGGTGGCCGTCTCCGAGCGGCTGCTCGAGCGGCTGCACCACGAGGTTGCACTGGCGGTCGAAGCGGGCCTGACCACGCGCAACGACCTGTTGCGTGTCGAGCTCCGGCAACAGGAGGTGGCCAGCCGGCGCCTCAAGCTTGAGAACGGGCTGGCCGTGAGCAAGATGCTGCTGTGCCAGTATGTCGGTGCCGGTCCCCTCGGGTTCGAGGTGCGAGACGACAGCGTACAGACACCTCCGCCGCCGACGCAGTATTACGTCGATCCGGCCGAGGCGCTCGAACGACGGGCCGAGTACCGGTTGCTCGACGAGCAGGTTGAGGCCTCGCGCCTCGAAAAGCGGATGACCTCGGGTAAGCGGATGCCGACCGTGGGTGTCGGGGCCGGGTATATGTATCATGACTTCCTGCAGAAGGACAATGATTTCGGGGTTGTCTATGCCAGCGTCACGGTGCCCATCACGGCATGGTGGGGCGGTACGCACGCTACGCGCCAGGCCGAGCTCAAGCTCCGGCAGGCCGAGAACGAACGCCGCAACAACGCCGAGCTGATGGAGGTCGAGATCCGGCAGACGTGGAACGACCTGCAGGAGGCATACAGGCAGATCATGCTGGCAGAGAAGTCGGTCGAGCAATCGGCCGAGAACATGCGGCTCAACGAACAGTACTATCGGGTCGGCACCGCGACGCTTTCGGACGCCCTCGACGCTCAGACGCTGTTCGAGCAGAGCCGTAACCAATACACCGATGCATGCAATGACTATCGCAGTGCGCTGACCCGCTACCTGCAGATCACCGGACGGTAGGGTTTGGCCCGGCGAGGCCGGTCCGGGAACTGTTGCTCGGCGGCCGGGGTGCCGGGCATCGGTCCGAATCCTGCGTGTCGGGCCGGCTGTGCGGGCAGGGTTGCGGGCCGGCGGTTTGCTGCCCGCGTTTACGGGCGGAGAGCATCCGGCCACCGGGCTGTTAGAGCTATTCCGCCCGACGCGCGATACGATCGGATGGCATTTTGCATATTTGTCTGTTCAGGCCCGGAACGGGGCAAGCCCTTTCCAGAATCTTAAGACCCGGATCATCATGGGGCATGACCTACCCCCTGAACCTCCGGACGGCCGGCTGGCCGTCCGGCAATGCGGTTGCGGGATGTTTGATCGCAGGGTCCGGCAGGTCTCCGGATCACTCTTCGGTCCCGATCGTGAATCGCCAGGCGCAGGCGCAGCCGGGGTCGGTCACTTCAGGATAGCAGCTGATCGCCTCACATCTGATCCGCGGGTCGATGGCGCGGGCGAAGGCCGTGTACTCGTTGACCCCGACCGGGCGGCAGGGATGGAGCGGCATCCCCTTACGGGTGCGTGCCGACTGGACCCGGCAGTCGACGACGCGGAACACGAGCGCGCCCTCCTCGCGCGCGCAGTCCACCGAGCGGTTGGCGAACACGGTGAAGCGGAGCGCGAGCGCCCGCTCCAGACCGTCGAGGCCGGGACGCTCGCCCAGATCGAGCAGCTCTTTGATCCGCCGTGCCTCGATGGCCGGGAACCGGGCCCAGACCGCACAGTCGTGGGCCATCGCCTCGTCCATGCCGCGGGTCCGCTCGACCGCCTGGAACCACAGGCCGTCGAGCGCCAGCAGGTTGCGCGCGTAGCTCGTGACCAACTCCTCGAGTTGCGCGCGGCTGAGCGCGCCGAGCGTTTCCGCCGGGTCGATCTGTTTTCTTTCGTTCATCATGCGCGTGTGTCGTGTTCCGGAACCACAGGGCCGCATGCTCCGTTCCGGAGTGCTTGCTGCGTTCCGTGGGCGGACGGCTCCGATCTGTGCCGGGCGGCTCGTGCCGGGACTATGCCTGGCCGGTCGGACAGGGACCGGTACTGCCGAAGGTGTTGGTCCGTTATGTCCCGGCGCAGGTGCAGGAGGCCGGTTTACAGCGTGTAATTCCAATCCTTGAGTGCGAAGCCCCAATGCTCCTCGACCAGCCGCACGGTGCGTTCGTCGTAGGTGTACTTGTTCTTCCGGTAACCTTTTTTCCCGCCGAGGTATTTCGTGATGGCCGCTTCGGCTTCGGCGTACCCGGGGATCGAAAGGCGCTCGTAGATCTGCCGCGTCATCTCGGGCGCGTCGGCCTCAAAGTCCTCGAATTTGATCTCCAGCAGGTTGCCTTCGGGGATCAGGTGTTTATCGGCTTCGTACTTATGGTAGAGCTTGTCGTATACCGTGAGGATGTGGCGTTCCATCTCTTCGTCGCTGAAACGTTCGAGTTGCAGCGGGACGATCGTGTTGGTGAAGAAGCTGCGCGTACTCTCGAACACGGTGTACGGGTTGCGCATGAGGTAGATGAACTTGGCATTGGGGAACATCCGCACGAGCTCCGCGACGCGGCCCGTGTGGGGCGGGTTCTTCGAGAGGAACTGGCTGCCCCCGGTGTTCCAGAGCGAGATTTTGATGAGTTTGGTGAAGACCTCCTCGAACTCGCGGAGCTCGGCGTCGCCGATCCGGTCGAAAAGGAGGTACTTATCGCAATACTCCTGTCCGTAGCGCGGCAGGAACCAGAAGTTGTAGTAGGTGTAGGGCATCATGTTCGCGAGGGCGAACTCCTCCTCCTGCGGCAGGTCGACGGCCAGCTCCATATTGTCCGTCGGGCGCTTGTCGGGCATCAGCCAGGCCATCGTCTTTTTGAAGAAGGGCTGCCCCCACATCATCAGGTGCGGGAATACGGTCTGGTAGGTGGTGTTGTAGCCGAAGTGGCGGTCGCACGAGAGGACGTTGTGCACGAAGGTCGTCCCGCTGCGCCAGTGGCCGAGGATGAACACCGGGTCGTGTTCGAGCGGTCGGTCGGCCAGTCTTTTGGCATAGCGCCGGTCCTGGATCGGCTTGAGGGTGCCGAGCAATGCGCCCACGGTTTTCGTCAGGCGGTACTTGCCGCGGTATTCGCGGTCGATCTCGCGCCCGGCCGTGATCCGGCGGAACGTCCGTGCGTCGGCGCCCACAAGCGTGTTGATGGGCAGTTTGCTGAATTCGAGTAATCCCATAATTGTCGTGTGGCGGGCATGCCGTTCGCTCTCCGGCCCCGCAGGTTTGTTTTTATGAGCCCGGCGGCTATGGCCGATCGTCGGGGCGGTTGCCGGCAGGCGCCCCGTGTAGGGGCCGCCTTGCCTGTGCTGCCGTGACGGTCGGGGTTGCCGGCGGCTTGCGTCCGGCCTGGCCTTTCCTTGCCGGCCGGATGCTGCTATTGTTTGATCACTTCGATGGCGATGCCTTGCCGCTCGAGCTCGCGGCGGGCTGCGTCGATGGCGTCGTAATGTTCGGGTCCGATACCGAGCTTCGGCAGGTCGAGGCGCGGCAGCTCCTCACCGGTCATATCCTTCTCATCGACCGGCCCGAGGATCATGCCGACGGCGCTCGTATTGTTGGTGATCGGGTCGATCAGGATGAACGAGCCGCAGGCCTTGTTGCGGGTGTAGGCGTCGAAGAAGAGCGGCTTGGCCGTGGTGAACCTTACGCGGCCGATCTCGTTGAGCCTTAGGATCGAGGCCTCTGCCTGTTCCATCGTGTTGACATCGACGCGGTAGCGCACGTCGCTGACATGGGCGCGCGTGAGGTTGGTCGTCTGCTTGAGGAAGAACTGCTTCGAGGGGTCCATCGCCTCCTCGTCCATCCAGACGAGCATCGCCTCGAAATGGCGGCCGACGGTGGGCAGGTTGTCGGAATGGACGAGCATCTCGCCGCGCGACACGTCGATCTCGTCTTCGAGCGTGAGCGTGACCGACTCGGGCGGGAAAGCCTCTTTCAGGTCGCCGTCATAGGTGACGATGCGTTTCACGCGCGAGGTCTTGCCCGAGGGAAGGGCCATCACGGTGTCGCCCTCGCGCACGATGCCCGAGGCCACCTTGCCGCTGAATCCGCGGAAGTCGAGGTTGGGTCTCAGGACATACTGCACCGGGAACCGGAAGTCTTCGAAATTGTGGTCGCTGGCGATGTGCACCGTTTCGAGGAACTCGAGCAGCGAGGGGCCGTCGTACCACGGCGTGCGTGCCGAGCGCTCGACCACGTTGTCGCCGTCGAGGGCCGAGAGCGGGATGCAGCGTACGTCGGGGATGCCGAGCGGCGCGACGAACTTTTGATACTCGGCCACGATCTCGTCGAAGCGCGCCTGCGAGAAGTCCACGAGGTCCATCTTGTTGACGGCCAGCACGACATGCCTGATGCCGAGCAGCGATACGAGGTAGGTGTGGCGCCGCGTCTGCGTGATCACGCCCGTGCGGGCGTCGACGAGGATGATCGCCAGGTTGGCCGTCGACCCGCCGGTGATCATATTGCGCGTGTACTGCTCATGGCCCGGAGTGTCGGCGATGATGAACTTGCGGTTGTTGGTCGAGAAGTAGCGGTAGGCCACGTCGATCGTGATTCCCTGCTCGCGCTCGGCCTTGAGGCCGTCGAGCAGCAGTGCGTAGTCGATGTGCTCGCCGGCGTTGCCCATGCGCTTGCTGTCGCGCTCCAAAGCCTGGAGTTGGTCTTCGTAGAGCTTTTTGCTGTCGAACAGCAGGCGCCCGATAAGCGTCGACTTGCCGTCGTCGACCGACCCTGCCGTGAGCAGGCGGAGCAGGTCTTTCTGCTCGTCGCGGTCGAGGAATTCCTTGATATTGAGTGTTGTTCTGTTTTCCATTGTTCCCCGGCTTAAAAGTATCCTTCGCGTTTTTTCTGTTCCATGCTGCCCTCCTGGTCGAAGTCGATCACGCGCGTGGTGCGTTCGCTCTTGGTGGTGGTCATCATCTCCTCGACGATCTTCTCGATCGTGTCGGCGCTGCTCTCGACGGCGCCCGTCAGGGGCCAGCAGCCGAGCGTGCGGAAGCGGACCATGCGCATTTCGATCTGGTCGCGGTACTTCGCGGGCAGGCGCTCGTCGTCGGCCATGATCAGGTTGCCGTCCATCTCGATCACGGGGCGCTCCTTGGCATAGTAGAGCGGCACGATCGGGATGTTCTCGAGGCGGATGTACTGCCAGATGTCGAGCTCGGTCCAGTTGCTGAGCGGGAACACGCGGATGCTCTCGCCCTTGTGCACGCGGCCGTTGTAGATGTCCCAGAGCTCGGGGCGCTGGTTCTTGGGGTCCCATTGGTGGAAGCGGTCGCGGAACGAGTAGATGCGCTCCTTGGCGCGGCTCTTCTCCTCGTCGCGCCGTGCGCCGCCGAACGCCGCATCGAACTTGTACTTGTCGAGCGCCGCGAGCAGCGCCTGGGTCTTCATCAGGTCGGTGTGCACCTTGCTGCCGTGCGTGAACGGACCGACGCCCGCGTTGAACGCCTCCATGTTCGACTCGACGATCAGGTTCCAGCCGAACTCCCTGGCGTAGCGGTCGCGGAACTCGATCATCTCGCGGAACTTCCACTTCGAGTCGATGTGCATGAGCGGGAAGGGGACCTTGCCCGGATAGAAGGCCTTCTCGGCCAGGCGCACCATGACCGACGAGTCCTTGCCGATCGAGTAGAGCATGACGGGGTTCTCGAACTCCGCCGCCACCTCGCGGATGATGTGGATCGACTCGGCTTCGAGCTCCTTCAGGTGGCTGAGTTTGTAGTCTGACATATCGTGTTTGTTGTATTATGCTTTTCCGTTGAGCGTGACGCGCGGCAGGATCAGCTCGAGCAGCCGGCCGACCGATTCCCCGACCGGGAGGCGCGAGGTGTCGAGCCGCAGGGCGGGGTTTTCGGGGGCTTCGAACGGCGCGCTGATACCGGTGAACTCCTTCACCTCGCCGCGGCGCGCCTTGGCGTATAGACCCTTCACGTCGCGTTGCTCGCACACTTCGAGCGGTGTGTCGACGTAGATCTCGATGAAGTCGTTGGGGCCGATGATCCGCGAGGCCAGCTCGCGCAGCTCGTTGGTCGGGCTGACGAAGGCGGCGATCGTGATGATGCCCGTATCGACGAACAGGCGGCCGACCTCGGCGATGCGGCGGATGTTCTCGACGCGGTCTTCGGCCGAGAATCCGAGCCCGGCGTTGATCCCCGTGCGGATGTTGTCGCCGTCGAGGATACGGCATACGAGGCCGCGCCGCTGGAGCTCGCGCTCGAGGGCGATGGCCACGGTGCTCTTGCCCGAACCCGAGAGGCCTGTGAACCAGATCATCGCGCCGCGCTGGCCGAGGAGCCGCTCCTTGTCGGCACGGCCGAGCATCCGGTCGAAAATCGGGTAGATATGGTTGTCGTTCATGGTTGTGCGGTTAGAACTCCCAGAAGATCGGGATCAAAAACACGGAAATAAAAAATACGATGATGTTGAGCGGCAGGCCGACACGCACGAAGTCGGTGAACTTGTAGTTGCCGATACCCTGCACGATCAGGTTGGTCTGGTAGCCGATCGGGGTCGAGAACGAGGCCGAGGCGGCCATGCAGATCGTGACGAAGAACGGCGTGGGGTTGACCCCGAGCTGGTTGGCGACCGACAGTGCGATCGGGAAGGCAAGCGCCGCCGCGGCGTTGTTGGTGATCAGCTCGGTGAACAGGTTGGTGATGATGAAGATCACGGCCAGCAGCGCGACGGGGCCGAAGTCGTCGGCCAGCCCGATGATGTAGCGGGCCGTGAGGTCGGCGAAGCCCGAGTTCTCCATCGCGCGGCTGATGGCGAACGCGCAGGCGATCGTGATCAGGATGTCCCACGAGATGTATTTGGTGTATTTGCGTGGCGGGAAGAGCTTGGTCCACGCCATGATGACGGTCGTCACGGCCACGAAGAAGAACATGTCGAGCCGGATATTGGGGAAGGCCTCCTTCGTGGCGGGCAGCTCGCCCACGGTGGCCCCGATGATCATCAGGATGAGCAGCGTGAGGGCGAACCAGCGCTTGCGCTTGCTGGGCAGCTTGTCGTGCTCGTCGCCGTTGGTCAGGATGATGAAGACCGACGAGTCGCCCCATGTGGGGATGAACGAGCTGTCGGCCAGCAGGATGAGCGTATCGCCTTCGCGGAGCTCGGTCTGGTCGATGTCGGCCGTGATGCTCTTGCCGCCGCGGCGGATCTCCTTGACCGTCGCGCCGTACTTACGGTGGAAGTCGAATGTGGCGAGCGTCTTGTTGATCCCGGGGAAGCGGGGGCCGATCACCGCTTCGACGCGGTGCATTTTCTCCTCCACGGCCTCCTCGCCGATCTCGTCGGCGGCCGGGTCGGGGCGTGAGTCGGGCAGCAGCCGTCCGGCGAAGAACCACATGTAGAGGATGCCGGCGATGGCGATGAAAATGCCCACCTTGCCGAGCTCGAACATCGTGAACCCTTCATGCCCCGACTCGAGGATCATGCCGTGGACCACGAGGTTGGTCGAGGTCCCGATCAGCGTGCAGATACCGCCGAGGATCGTGGCGTACGAGAGCGGGATGAGGAACTTGGTGGCGGGCAGGTTGACCTTCTTCGCCCAGTGCTTGATGATCGGGGCGAAGATCACCACGACAGGCGTGTTGTTCAGGAAGGCCGAGATCGCGGCGATCGAGGGCAGCAGGCGGACCTGGGCCTTGAGCACCGAGGTTTTCCGGCCTGTGGGCAGCAGCCGCTTGATGACCTGGCCAAGCGCTCCGCTCTGGCGTACGCCTTCGCTGACGAGGAAGAGCATGGCCACGGTGATCATGCCCTTGTTGCTGAATCCTTCCAGTACCTCTTTGGGTGTGAGGATGCCGGCGCAGAGGAACAGGATGACCACCGAGAAAAGGATCATACCCGGGCGCATCTTGTCGAAGATCAGCGCGGCGACCATTCCGGCGAGGGCCAGCAGGACGAAAATGATGTCGAACGTCATGGATTTTCGGTTTGGGTTTTTACGGGTCCGGCGACGAACCACGGGTTGAGCAGTTCAGCCTTGTTATATGCGAGGGGGGTGTCGCTCCCCGCGCGGCAGAGCTGGCATCCGGCATTCCGGGCGATGGCGTGGCCGGCCGCCGTATCCCACTCCATGGTGGGTGCGAAGCGCGGGTACACGTCGGCGCTTCCCTCGGCCACGAGGCATATCTTGATCGAGCTGCCGCTCGACACGGTCTCGACGCTCGGGTGCTCCGCGCGGAGCGCCTCGATGAACGCGGCCGTTTCGGGGCTCAGGTGCGAGCGCGACGCCACGACCACGAACGTGTCGCGGCCGTCCTTCCCGAGCGGCAGGCGCGCCGCGCGGCCGGCGAGGCTGTCCGCCGTTTCGTCCGGGCCGACGCTTTCCTCCCCTTTGAGCTTGTAGGCGCCCAGCCCGTCGGCCCCGAAATAGAGCTCGCGGCTTACCGGGACGTAGATCACGCCCAGCACCGGCACCCCGTCCGTGACGAGCGCGATATTGACGGTGAATTCGCCGTTGCGCTTGATGAACTCCTTGGTGCCGTCGAGCGGATCGACGATCCAGAGCGAGCTCCATGTCCGGCGCTCCGCATAATCCGTCGCCCGCCCCTCCTCGCTCAGCAGCGGAATGCCCGTAGGGGCCAGCCGGGAGGCGATCGTCTCGTGGGCCCGCTTGTCGGCCCGCGTGAGCGGCGAGTTGTCGGCTTTGCGCTCGATCCCGAAGTCGGCTGCCGGGTCATTGTAGATGTCCAGAATGGCCTGTCCCGCCTCGACGGCGGCTTCGACGGCGTATTTTAACAAAGTCTTTATGTTCATACAGGTCTGCACTTTCCCCGTTTTGCCGTGCGGGGAGTCTGTCCGTAGATCGGGACAGAAAGGTTTCTTTATATGCTATAAATACTGGTGATCGACCGGGTTATTCAATTTTACAAAGTTAATAATCTTTATTTTAATGTCCACAGCCTTCGCGTCGGAAAGTCGAAAATCGCCGTCTCCCTTGCCTGTTTTGTGCAATACTTCCGAAAATAATGCTAATTTTACCCGCTCGATTCTGTCCGTATGTGATACGGAAAAGCCGTTTCGGACGTTATTGGATTGGGGTGATACGGCCCGGCGTACGGGTGCGGTTGGCTGCGCCGCTCCCTGCCGTGCTGCCTGGAAACGGAGTCGGATCGAAACAATAAACCTGTTATTATATGAAAATGTTGAAGTTACTGTGCGTTGTTTTCTTACTGGCCGCTTGCGGCAAATCCGAATCGTCGGGAGGGGACGGCTCCGATGGGAATTATGCCAAGGATATCGTGGTCACGCTGACGCCCTCCTCGGTGGCGGTCAAAGGGGCGGGTGCGAACGTGTCGACGTCGGTCGGCGTGAACGATGCGACCCACCTCAAATGGGTGACGGTCGCCAAATACCGGGGCACGGAGTTGGCAGCGACGCTCGACAATCTGGCAGCGGAGAGCTTCGTGGCCGGCAAGCGCGCCTTTTCGTATGTGCTGACCGAGGAGGATGCGCGTCTGGGGGTCTCGTTCCGTTTTGCGCCGGTCGATGAGAATGGCAATACCGGCGATGAGGCGACGCTCACGGTCGCTGTGGCCGGTCCGTCGGTCTATCCGACGGGAGCGGCGATCGTTTCGCGCATGACGGGCGCCACGCCTGCGGGAGAGAGCTATCCCAACCCCAACCAGACCCATACGCGCTACAATATCGGGGGTTCGGACCTCGGTATTTACTGGCGCATGGGCGGCAACAAGGTGGGTATCCTCTTCGGCGATACCTACGGGCGCGACTGGCGTCCCGGCTATACGCCCGATTGGCGGTCGAACGTGCTGGCTTTCAGTACCGATACCGATATGTCCAACGGCCTGAGCTTCGACGATATGGTCTGCGATACACCCGGTAACGCCAAAGAGATCATTTACAGCGCGCACGACGTATCGGGCAACGGCGACTGGTCGTCGATCCCCACGGCGGCCATCCGTATCGGTGGCACCGACTATGTCCACTATATGAATGTCAAGGCGTGGAATCCCCGCTGGCTGACCAACTATTCGGGCTATGCCACTTCGACCGACGGCGGACAGACCTGGACCCTGCACAAAAACGTCTTCTCGGCGTCGAGCCGCTTTGCGCAGGTCGCGCTTTGGGAGGAGGGCGAATGGATCTACGCGATGGGTTCGATCATCGGCCGCCGGGGGCTGCCTTACCTGGCCCGCTTCAAGGGGGCCGATATCCTGCGTCCCGACCGCTACCAGTACTGGAATGCGACACGCGGCTGGCTGGTCGGCGACGAGCTGCTCGCTTCGCCGCTGTTCGGCAACTATACCGACGAGATGTATGCCGAGCCCACGCTGGTCTACCACCGGTATTTCGGCCGTTGGATCACGGTCTACTACAACGAGATCAAGCAGCGGATGGTCATGCGCGACGCTCCCGAGCCGACAGGTCCCTGGAGCGAGGAGCGGATGATCGTCGACGAGGCCGATTACCCCAAGCTGTACGGCGGTTTCATCCATCCGTTGCAGCTCGACGGGCCGGCCATGTACCTGTCATTCTCGCAGTGGGATCCCCTCTACAACGTGTTCCTGATGAAGGTCGATCTTGCGCAGGAGGAGTAGCGGACGGACCGGAAACGACAAAGGCGGCGCCACGATGGCGCCGCCTTTGTCGTTTTTACCGGGAGGCCGGTTTACATCTTGTTGAAATGCTTGTGTACGCTGCGCAACTGGACGGCGAACACCGAGGTCGAGATGCCGGCCATCAGCAGTGAGATACCGACCCAGATCACGACCATCTGTACGCCGAAAATATACGGTTGGGCGAGGATGATGATCGAACAGATCAGGAGCAGGATCGCAGTGAAGATCGTCCAGCCCGATCCGCCGATACCTGCCGAGCTCATGTCGCTGCCGAGCCCGATCAGGCTGAAGCTGCGGAACAGCAGCCAGAAGCCGAGGAAGATGGGCAGCGTGGCGGCCGACAGCGCGACGTTGAACGAGAGGATCAGGCCGAGCAGGATCTCGATGATGCCGCCCGCGAGCATCCACCCGCGCCCCGTCACGTAATTCTTGTTCGATCCGGCCAGCACGACCTGGAAGACGCCCGAGAAGAGCATCAACAGCCCGAAGACGAGCGCCATGCTCAGGTAGCTTTCGGCCGGGAAGGCGAAGACGACGACGCCGGTGACGAAAATGGCGATACCCAGCAACAGCAGCAGCCACCAGTACTTGACCGCTTTTTTCGAGTTCTCGATCTGCGATTGAAAGAAGTTATCCATAACGTTAAGGTTTAATGTTGATTCCGTTTGTGTCACCCGTTATTGCAAATATCGCGCAAAACCCGCCGCATGGCCCGACTATCCGTCTGCCCGGCCGATTTTCGTCACGCGGCCGTGCTTTTGCGGCTCCGGTGGGGCCGGGAGCCGCCGGTCCCTGTCATGCCTGTCTGTACAGCGACGCCGCAGCTCCTGTCCGGAGCTGCGGCGTCGGTCGGCGCCTATCTCGGCCGGTACCTCAGAAGGTGATGCCCGCATAGAGCCTGAAGGCTCCGCCGGCATACGACGGGGCGAACACGATCTCCGCCCGTCTCTTTTTGTAAGGCTTCGTGAAGATATAGCTGCTTCCCACGCCGATGGCCGCTCCGGCCAGAACGTCCCAGATGTCGTGCTGTTTGGCATAGAGGCGGGTCCAGCCCGTGAAGGCCGCCAGTGCGTAGGCCGGAATGCCGAACTTCCATCCGTAGCGGCGCTGGATGAACGCGGCGCCCTGGAATGCGATTGAGACGTGCCCCGACGGGAACGCCCGGCTGCCGTTGCCGTGCGGGCGCGGTTTGTTGATGGCGTACTTCAGGATGGTCGAGACGGCGAGGTTCGTGGCGCAGCCCAGTCCGAACTGCAGCGTTCCCTTATAGTCTCTGGCCGCGAGCGAACCGATCAGCCCGGCGGCCGGGAGCAGGAGCCGCGTATAGTCGCCGGCGATCTCGACGCCTCCCTCGCCCTTGTGGTCGAAGAGGTCGAGCTGTGCGCGGCAGGGTAGGCAGCAGACGAGGCAGAGCAGCGTGGCAAGCAGTGTTTTCATGGCAGGGTTCCAGGGGTTAAGTGAGGTAGGGCAGGATAGCCCGCCATCCGGCGAGCTTGCGTTCGAACGGTATGGCATAGGCGGGACTGGTCGACGGCAGGACCAGGTAGTCGAGCTCGCGTCCGTCGATCGTGCCGATGTGGCGCCTGAACAGCCTGGCTGCGGGCTGCCCGTTGAAGGCGACGGCCCGGATGGCGGGGTGGCGGGCGATCAGCGCTGCGATGGCATTGGGCCGCTCGCCCCGGATATTGCTGTCGAGGCTGCCTTCGCGGCGGCATTCGCGGCAGACGTCCCAGAGCGCGATCCGCGCCTCGTGCAGCATGGCGGTCTTGGCGGCGTAATCGTCGCTCGGCCGGTGGCCGGTGAGCTCGGCGATCAGCGGCCAGAACGCATTGCGCGGGTGGCCGTAATACTCCTGCTTCTGGAGCGAGCGGACGCCCGGCATCGTGCCGAGGATGAGCAGCCGGCTGTGCTCGTCGGCGATCGGGGCGAAGCTTTCGATCAGGTCTGTTTCCATACGGTCGGGTGTGTGCGGCGCCGTTTCGGCCTATGGTCCGGCGCAGTGCCGGTGTCGTGTGCGGGGGCGCCGGGGACGAAGGTACGCATAAATTTTCTTTTCGTCCGGGGTGCCCGGTTTTCCTGGCTGCCATGAGGCACGCGGCAGCCAGCGGGCCGGGCCTCTTTTGCTGATTGGCAGGCTCTTTGTTGTATAAAGGGGAAATTCTATCGCCATGAAGACTATTTTGCATAAAGCCCCCACGCGGGGTTATTTCGATCACGGCTGGCTGCAAACCCACCATACGTTCAGCTTTGCGGACTATTACGATCCGGCCCGGGTCAACTTCGGAGCCCTCCGGGTGCTCAACGACGACGTGGTGGCGCCGGGCATGGGTTTCGGCCTGCATCCGCACCGCAATATGGAGATCGTCTCGATCCCGCTCAGCGGCGCGCTCGAGCACCGGGACAGCATGGGCCACGTGTCGGTGATCCGGCCGGGCGAGATCCAGGTGATGAGCGCCGGCACGGGCGTGCAGCACAGCGAGTACAACGAGCAGAAAGATAAGGAGACCAATTTTCTCCAGATATGGGTGATTCCCGAGTTCGAGAATGTGCAGCCGCGGTACGAGAACCTGTCGATCGCGGATTATATCCACCGTAACCGGATCAGTACGTTCATATCGCCGCATCCGGGCCATGACACGCCGGCCTGGCTTTACCAGCAGGTGTGGTTCTCGATGGCCGACATGGATGCCGATAAGGAGCTGGTCTATAAGTTCAAGTCGCCGATCAGCTATGGCGTGTACGCTTTCGTGATCGAGGGCGACGTCGAGGTGGCCGGCGAGCCGCTCACCTACCGCGACGGGCTCGGCGTGACCGATGCCAGGTCGTTCAGCATCCGCTCCTATACCGAGGCCCGCGTCCTGCTTGTCGAGGTACCCTTCATCGGTTGACGCCCGTAACCGAACACTCATTAATTCCTCATCTGTTATGATCCTGTTGCTATCACCAGCCAAGACGATGGATATGTCCCCGGCACAACCGGGTATCGAGGCCACCGAGCCCCTGTTTGCCGCCGAGGCCGAAGACCTGGCCCTGCGCATGAAGCGTTACTCGGCCGACGAGCTGGCGCGCATTCTCAAGCTGGCGCCCCAGCTGGCGCGCCAGACCTATGAGCAGTATGTTCATTTCGACGATCGTGCGACGCCGGTCAAGCAGGCTGTGCTCGCCTATAACGGGGCGGTCTACCGCAGTCTCGATGCCCCGGCTTTCGATGCTCCGACACGTGCCTATGCGCAGGTTCACCTGCGGATCGTTTCGACGCTCTACGGGTTGCTTCGCCCTTATGACCGGATCAAGCAGTATCGGCTCAACTTCCACCTGCGCCTGAGCGGTATGCAGGGCCAGAGTCTGTACGAGTTCTGGCGGCCCAGGCTGACGCCGCTGCTGGTCGAGGAGGCCCGGAAGGCGGGAGGCGTGGTGATCAACCTCTCCTCACGCGAGGTGATGGGGGCCTTCGACCGGAATGAGCTGGCCGCGTCGGTGCGGGTGATCGACGTCGATTTCAAGGATAAGCGGCCGGCCGGCGATTATCAGTCGGTGCGGGCTTACTCGAAGCCTGCGGGAGGCGAGCTTGCCCGTGAGGCGATGCTCGGGCGGATCGCTACGCCCGAGGCTCTGCGCGATTTTCGGTGGAACCGGTATGCGTTCAACGAGAAGCTGTCCACCGAGGAGCATTACGTCTTCACCCGGTAGCGGCGGCCATCAAGTGAACGAGGAGGGCCGGCATTGCGGTCCTCCTCGTTCGTCAGTATGGTGTATGCTTGGGCGCGTTTCCTGGCCGCGAAGCGTGGACGACAGGTGTGCGGGCGAGGTTCCCGGGCATCGTACTGCCTTGGAGATGCGGTACGTTGTGTTCTGCATGGTCCGGGATGTAGTGTCCCTGCGGACGATGCCCGGGCGGCATGCGGCGCGGCGACCCCCGCCTGGACGGGAGCGCCCGTAACCGTAAAGAATATGGAGTGGGCCGGACTTATGTTCGGCCCACTCTCCTGAATTGATGTTGGGTGGCCTTCGGGCATGTGCCCGTGATCGATCCGCTTGGCGGATCAGATAGCCGTTACGGTCAGGTTGCCGCCTTCGCCGACGATCTGTTCGTCGAACGACACCTCGACGCGGTTGCCGGCCTTGAACGAAGAGGGGATCTCCTGTCCGTCGACCGTGACCTTTACGCTCTGCGGCGCTTTGCCGTCGGGCAGCGTGATCTCCACGGTGTTGAGCACGAGGCGTCCGTGCTTCACGTCGATCGTATTCTGCTGCTGCCCTCCCTTGCGGGTCTGGGCGATGTTGCCCCAGCCTTCGGCCGAGGTGAAGAAGCCCCGGAAATTATCGGGCGCGAGCTTCGGCGCGAAGCCCATCACGCCGGCCGGGCCGTCGTACCAGTAGCCTTCCAGGGCGCGCAGTACGCCCCACGAGGCCATTGCGCGGGCATAGTGGTCGCCGCACTCGATCTCGTTCCACGGGTTGTGTTTGGCTCCGTCGTAGCGCGAGTGGGCGCCTTTCACGATGGCCAGTCCGCGATCGATCTCACCACGGGTGATCATGTTGGTGGCTACCTGGTATTCGATGCCGGTCCACACCTCGTCGCGGTAGCGTACGCCGTTCTCGCCGGGATGCTTGCTGTGGGGCCAGGTGCAGATGAACAGGCCCGGCTCGCCGGCGTGGGCATAGTAACGCTCGGGCAGGTGCGCCTTGCTCTGCGGGCCCACGTCGTTGGTCCAGTTGTATACCCAGATCGAGTTGAGCGTTTTGTCGATCATGTCGGCCGGGTAGAGGTCGCCCAGGCGCAGCAGGTCGGCCCAGGTCTGCCCGAAGAGCTGGTCGCTCAGGCAGCCCTCGCCGTATTGGAACAGCGGATATTCCTTGTGGTCCACGTCCTGGATGAAGTACTCGCCGTTCCACAGCCGGTCCACCGTGTTGCGGCTGCCGGCCTCGTAGATGCGGCGGTAGCGGTCGGCGGCGTCCTGGTCCTTCATGCGCAGGGCCATCTGCTCGCCGGCGCGCAGGGCGGCCAGGTAGAGCCCGCCCACGTAGGTGTTGGCGCCGTAGAAGGCGATGTCGTACGTGTTGGGCTGCACCTTGACGATCAGACCGTCCTCGTTGCCGTCCTCGCGGATGATGTAGTCGAGCGCCCGTTTGATCTTGTCCCAGTTGCGCATCAGGAAGTAGTCGTTACGCGACATGAGGTGCTCGCGGTAGGCTTTGAGGATGCCGCCCGCATGGCCGTCGATCAGTACGCCATGCTCGCCGTTGCGCGACATGATCGCGCCGTCGGGCATGAGCGAGACGCCGAGGTCGGTCTTCTCGCGCAGGTTGATCTCCAGCTCGGGGAAGAGCGCGGCCATGGCCTGCTCGTAGTTCCATACGTGGGTGCAGGTGCCCTCGCACGAGCCGACACCCTCCCAGGCCCAGAATTTGTCGTTGGCCCACCACTGACAGGTCTCGGTGGCGAGGGTCGAAACGGGCATCATCACGCGCTGGATCAGCCAGTAAGGCATCGTACTCTCGTTGTAGTAGGTGTCGTGGAACTTGAACGTCGCGTGTTCGAGGCGCGCGTAGTTGTCGTGCAGGTGGGCGGCCACGTCGAGCGAGCTGAGGTACCAGTTCGAGTACATGTTGCCGATGGCCGGGCTGTTGGGAGGCAGCGGCCGGTTCCACTCCGAGCCCTTGTAGCTCAGCGGGCGGTTGGGGAAGTACCACGAGAGGACGAAAACCACGTCTTTCGTCTCGCCCGGGGCGAGCTTCACGCTGGAGGTCAGCGCGCCGCTCAGCTTGTCGCCCAGCGGGGCTTCGGCCTCAGCGGCGGTCTGATGCGTCATGTCGGCGGTAGCCGTGGCCTGCGGGTCGAAGACCGAGAGGGCCAGGTTGCCGAAGTAGGCGTGCGAGCGGTCGATCATCCTGCGCGGCATCTGCACCGGGGTTTCGGCAAATTCGATGTTGTCCACGCTGATGTGTCCCCAGTCGCCGTCGGCATCGTCGACGATCTCGAGGTAAGCCTTTTTGCCTTTCCATTTCGCAACGTCCCAGTTGCGGGGCAGGAAGTCCTCGTTGGCATTGCCCGTGGCGCTGAGCACCACCATGCCGTCGACCACGAGGTTCATGCAGGTGCGTCCCGGGTGCGGACCGCCGGCGATGTTGAACGAGATGAAGGGATGCCTGATGGTGAACGGCCTGGAGGTCAGCTTGCCTTTGGGCCGGTCGCGGTCGATGTACGAGTTGGCGAGGCCCGAGCCGTAGTCGCCGCCGATCTTGTTCTGGTTGCAGAGCTCGCCTGCGGCCGGACGCGTGCCGAAGGCCTCGCCCTCGACGGACCAGTTCGCATAGTTGCCGGCTTCGAAGTCTTCGAACATCACGGCTTTGCGCGTCGAGGGCTCCGTCTTGCGCGTCACCTTGTCGGGCAGCAGCTCCATGTAGACCGACGTGATGCCGTCGCCGCCTGTCACCGTGTTGCGCAGCGTGCCTTCGGCCGTCCTGCCCATGTCGATCAGCACGAGGTTCTGCATCCAGCCCGTCAGGTCGGCCTCGACCGCCTGGTCCGAGTCGTTCGTGACCGTGTATTTCAGGATGGTCGCCGGGGTGGCCGACTCGCGTGCGTTGAGCGGAATGAAGGGCGAGTAGACGGTCGAGCTGACGCTCACCGGAAGGTTGTTCTCCTTGGAGCGGTAGGCGACATATGCGATCGGATACTCTCCGACGAACGAGATGTCGTCGAAATCCTTCTTGCTGAGTTCTCGGGTGACGGACCTGCCGTCGCCGTCCTTTACGGTGATGCTGAAGCCCTGGTCGATGTAGCTGAGCGGTTCGAACGTCTGGTAGCAGACGTGCCACGGCCCGAGCGGCGTGTCGAAGTTGAGCAGGTGGTCGATGCCGTAGCCCGTGTTGTAGGCGTTGTTGGCGATCCACCAGTTGGCCAGCGTGCCGTCGCCGCGCACATAGAGCTGGCCTGCGGCGATGCCGCCGCACGGCATGCCGATCGTGACGAGTTCCTCTCCCCTGTAGACCTTCCGGTCTCCGCGCCGGCTTTTGTCGCCGATGAAGGCGGCGATGTCCCCTTTGTCCTTCGACACGAAATGATCGGGCGAGGTCTGGGCCGACGATGCGCTTACGCTCAGCAGCGATACGGCCGCCCAGGCAATTAGAGAAGTTTTCATGCGGTAGCGTTTAGGGTGAGGTCTGGTTGGAAATTCGGATTGCCCTTCGTGTGTGCGGATGGGCAGGATATTCCAAAGATAGCAAAAAAAACGGAAATCCAAGCGTCTCTCCGCTAAAGCTTTCCGGCCGGTCGGAGAGGCCGGTCCCGATACCTGATCGTAGGTATTCTTGCCCGCGCTGTCGATATGAGGGGCGCGGCGTTCCCTGTTTTCGGCGACATTTACTATCTTTGTGGCCGTGGCGCGCGGCCTGACAACGAACCCGCGTGCGGCCGAACAATATGCAGCAACGAAGACTTTCAGAACTGGGGAGCTCCGAATCGGGCGTCATAACCAAAGTATACGGTCATGGCTCTTTCCGCAAGCGGATCACCGAGATGGGCTTTATCCGGGGCAAGGAGGTGCGTGTCATTAAGAACGCCCCGCTCATGGACCCGGTCGAGTACGAGGTCATGGGCTACCGCATCGCCCTCAGGCGCAGCGAGGCAGAGCTGATCGAGGTGACGCAGGGGGGCGATGCGGGTCCGATCGTAGCGCCCCGCTCGGCATTCCCCACTTTCCACGACGAGTCGGCCAACCGCTTCCTGCACGAGGCTTCGCACGTGATCAACGTGGCGCTCGTGGGTAATCCCAACTCGGGCAAGACCTCGCTCTTCAATATTGCGGCGGGCGTCCATGAGCATGTGGGCAACTACAGCGGCGTGACGGTCGATGCCAAGTGCGCCGAGGTGCGGCGTCAGGGCTATACGTTCCGCCTTTCCGACCTGCCGGGCACCTATTCGGTGACCGAGTACACGCCCGAGGAGCTCTACGTGCGGAGCCACATCCTGAACCAGATGCCCGACGTGGTGATCAACGTGGTCGACGCGTCGAACCTCGAGCGCAACCTTTACCTCACCACGCAGCTGATCGATATGGACCTCAAGGTGGTGATCGCGCTCAATATATACGACGAGCTGGAGCAGACGGGCGCCACGCTCGACTATGAGGCGCTGGGGCGGATGATCGGCATTCCGATCGTGCCGACGGTGGCCTCGCGGGGCAAGGGGGTCGGCGAGCTGTTCACGAAGGTGATCGATGTGTTCGAGGACAACGAGCCGATCGTGCGTCATATCCATATCAATTACGGCGCCGACATTGAGCCGGGCATCCGACTGCTGCAGGACGAGATATGGAAGAACGGCGACGTGGTGGCCCGCTGCTCGTCGCGCTATCTGGCCATCAAACTGCTTGAAGGCGATGCCGATACGCTGCATCTGCTCCAGTCGTGTGCCAATTTCGAGATCATCCAGACGATCGTGGCCCGCGAGGCGGCACGCATCGAGAAGGCATATGGCGAGCCGACCGAGACGGTGATCGCCGATGCGCGCTATGGGTTCATCGCCGGGGCGCTCGGCGAGACGTTGCGCGGGGGCGATCCAGACAGGCACCGCCGCACGGTGCGCATTGACAATGTGATGACGCACCGCTGGCTGGGCCTTCCGGTCTTTTTCCTGTTGATGTACCTCGTTTTTCAGGCGACCTTTACGCTGGGCGCCTATCCGGCCGAGTGGATCGAGGCGGCTGTCGCCTGGCTCGACGGGGCTGTCGCCTCGGTCATGCCCGAGGGCTCGCTGCGCGACCTGCTCACCGGCGGGATCATTCAGGGCGTGGGCGGGGTGATCGTTTTCCTGCCCAACATCCTGTTGCTCTTCTTCTTCATATCGCTGATGGAGGATACGGGCTACATGGCCCGCGCGGCGTTCATCATGGACCGGCTGATGCACAAGATCGGCCTGCACGGCAAGTCGTTCATCCCGCTGCTGATGGGTTTCGGGTGCAACGTGCCGGCCATCATGGCCACCCGCACGCTCGAGAGCCGCAAGGACCGGCTGCTCACGATGCTGATCGTTCCGTTCATGTCGTGCAGCGCGCGGCTGCCGGTCTATGTGCTGCTGATCTCGGCGTTCTTCCCGGCCCGGCAGGGGCTCGTGCTTTTCTCGATCTACCTGATCGGCATCCTGGTAGCGATCCTCTCGTCGATCCTGTTCAAGCGGCTCTTTTTCCGGGGGACCGAGGCGCCGTTCGTGATGGAGCTGCCGCCTTACCGGGTGCCGACGCTGCGCAGCGTGACGCGCCATATGTGGAGCAAGGGCGTGCAGTACCTGCGCAAGATGGGTACCGTGATCCTGCTGGCATCCGTGCTGATCTGGGCGCTGGGTCACTACCCGCGCCATGTCGGGTACGGCCGCGATTACGAGGCGATGCGCGCCGAGGTGGCGCGATCGGCTGTCCCGGAGGGCGAAAAAACGGACCTGATCGAGAAAATTAACCGCGCCCAGGTTGCAGAGCATCAGGAAAAATCGTATATTGGACGGCTGGGTCATTGGATCGAGCCGGTCATCCGTCCGCTGGGCTTCGACTGGCAGATCGGCGTGAGCCTCGTGACAGGCCTTGCGGCCAAGGAGGTCGTCGTCAGTACGATGGCCGTGCTGAGCCAGTCGGATGACGATGCGTCGCTCGCCGATGCGCTTCGGCGCCAGACCTATACGTACGGGCCGCGCCAGGGCGAGCCGGTCTTTACGCCGCTCGTCGCTTTCGGGATGATGCTGTTCATCCTGATCTATTTTCCCTGTATCGCCGTGATCGCGGCGATCCGGCGCGAGGCCGGCGCGAGGTGGGCCGTTTTTGTGATGGTCTATACGACCGCTTTAGCATGGTTATTGACGTGTGCGGTTTACCAGATCGGCAGTTTGCTGGTCGGCATATAAAATTCAGGAGGGAGCGTGCAGGATATACTCACAATAGCGATCGTGGCCGTGTGCCTGCTGCTGGCCGTGTGGGCGTTGCTGCGGCGGCTGCTCGGCCGTAAGGGCGGTTGTTCCTGTGGCGATTGCGGAGGATGCGGTTGCCACGATGCGTGTGATGATCCGCAACGCCGCGCAGGGGACGGTCGCGGCCGTCATGACCGGCCCTGTTGCTGAACGGGCGGCCTTTGGGGCCGCGTGGAAAGGGAATGGGTCCTCTGTTAGGATGATAATGATTTAAACAGGATAGATATATGGGGTTGACGACAGAGAATTTCTTATTGATAGGGTCCGTTCTGCTTTTCGTCAGTGTGATGGCCGGCAAGACCTCTTACCGCTTCGGAGTTCCCACGCTGGTCTTTTTCCTCGCCACGGGCATGCTGGCCGGATCGGACGGTATCGGCAAGATCCCTTTCGACAGTCCTCAGGCAGCCCAGTTCATCGGTATCGTCGCGCTCAACTTCATCCTGTTCTCGGGTGGTCTCGATACGCGCTGGAAGGAGATCAAGCCGGTCCTCGGGCAGGGTATCGTCCTTTCGACGATCGGTGTGTTCATTACGGCGATCACGGTCGGCCTTTTTGTCTGGCAGGTGGTCCCGGGCTTCTCGCTTTTCGAGGGGTTGCTGCTGGGCTCGATCGTGTCGTCGACCGACTCGGCCGCCGTCTTCTCGATCCTCCGTTCCAAGAATACGGCGCTCAAATACAACCTCAAACCGACGCTCGAGCTCGAGAGCGGAAGTAACGATCCGATGGCTTACGTGCTGACGATCGCCTGTATCCAGCTGGTGCAGAACGGCGGATCGAACGGGTGGGGCATCGTCTGGCTGCTGCTCACGCAGATATCGATCGGCGCCGTGATGGGATTCGTCTGCGGGTTCCTCGGCAAGGTCGCCATCAACCGCCTCAGGATGGATTATGCGGGCCTGTATACCGTACTGGTGGTGGCGATCATGTTCTTCACCTTCTCGTTCACCGATTTTATCGGTGGCAACGGCTTCCTGGCCGTCTATCTGTCGGCGCTCTATCTGGGCAACCAGGATATCATCCATAAGAAATCGATCATCCAGGCGTTCGACGGCTTTGCGTGGCTCATGCAGATCGTGCTCTTCCTGACGCTGGGGCTGCTGGTCTTCCCGAGCCAGATCGTGCCGGTGATCGGCATCGGGCTGCTCGTCTCGGCCTTTATGATCGTTGTCGCGCGTCCGATCGCCGTGTGGCTCTGCCTGGTGTTCTTTAAGGTGCGCTCCAAGAGCAAGTGGTTCATCTCGTGGGTGGGCCTGCGGGGTGCCGTGCCGATCGTGTTCGCCACCTATCCGCTGATCGCGGGGGTCGACAAGGCCAATATGATCTTCAATATCGTCTTTTTCATCTCGCTCTCGTCGGTGATCATCCAGGGGACGACGCTGCCCGTGGTGGCGCGCTGGCTCGGTGTGGCGGCGCCCGAGCGCAAGAACATGGTGATGAACGTCGACCTGGGCGACAGCGTCAAGTCCGAGTCGGCCGAGATCACGCTGCCCGAAGGATGTTGGGCCTGCGGACAGAAGATCGTCGATCTGGGTCTCCCGAAGACGGCGCTGATCGCGATGATCAAACGGGGACCGCACTACATTACGCCCAACGGCTCGACCAAGCTCGAAGACCACGACGAGCTGCTGATCTTCTCCGAGGACGAGAAGTGCCTGACGGAGGTATACCGTCGGTTGGGGCTTGAGAAGCGGCCCGATGAGGAGGGCGCCCAGCCGGCCTGACGGCCGGGTTTGCCGCGACCGGCGATGGCGGGCGATGAGGTATGGCCTGCCGGTCTGTATCTGCGGCGTCCTTCGGGTGCCCGATCCGGGATACCGCAGATGCATGGTGCGGGTTGCGCTATGGACGAAGAACCCCTTGCCGACAACGGCAAGGGGTTCTTCTATGACGGTCCGGCCGGTGGCTTTGTTGCGTTAGTCCATATCGGCCGCGCCGATCTCTTCGAAGCTCTTGGGGCGGATCAGGCAGTCGCCGATGCCGTTCATCAGGATCAGGCTTACCTGCGAGGCGTCCTTCTTCTTGTCCATTTCGAGAGCGCGTACCAGTTTGCGGTACTCGACGCCGGAGGCGAGCGGCAACCCCATGCGGGTCAGCGCCTCCTTGATCCTTCGGGCGTCGTCTTCGGTGAGCGTGCCTTCGCGGACCGAAAGGTCGGCGATCATCGCCAGCCCGATGGCCACAGCTTCGCCGTGCAGGAACTCGCGGCTCGTCTTTTCGACGGCGTGCGCGAACGTGTGGCCGAGGTTGAGCTTCTTGCGCTCGCCGGTCTCGCGCTCGTCGGCCTCGACGATGCGCGCCTTGACGCGCACGGCCCCCGTGATGATGCGCCGCAGCAGGGCCGGATCGTCGCGCAGCTCGTCGATCGTGTGCCGCTCGAAGAGCTCGAACAGCTCCCGGTCGGCGATCAGGCCCGACTTGATGATCTCGGCCAGTCCGGCGCGGAACTCGCGCTCGGGAAGGGTCCGGAGCATCGAGGTGTCGCAGAGTACGAAGTCGGGCTGGTTGAACGTGCCGGCCATGTTCTTGTAGCCGTCGACGTTGACCCCGTTCTTGCCGCCCACGCTCGCATCGACCTGGGCGAGCAGCGTCGAGGCGATGAAGCCGAACCGAAGCCCCCGCATGTAGGTCGAGGCGACGAAGCCCGCGATATCGGTCACGATACCGCCCCCGATACCGAGGATGAAGCATTTGCGGTCGACCCCGCGCGCGAGCAGCTCGCTGTATACGTTCCCGACGGTGATCAGCGTCTTGTTCGTTTCGCCCATGCCGACGAGGATGTGCTCGTAGCGGTTGACCAGGTCGGGGTAGCGTCGGTGCACGTTGGCGTCGGTGATCACGATCACGCGCCGGTCGGGCAGCAGCGCGGGCAGGTCGGCGAGTACGTTGCCGATGGCAACGGTCGAAAAGGTGCCGTCCGTGCGGCGGACTTCGATGATATCTTTCATAGTCGGGTTTCCGGAGAGGTTCGCTGCGGTGGCGGGCGGGCCCGGTCCGCATGAATAAATCGGACAAATATAGCGGATTTCCCGCATTGTTTTGTACCTTTGTGCCCTAAAAGAAGACGAAAAGATGCAAAAATTACGCAACATCGCGATCATCGCCCACGTCGACCACGGCAAGACCACGCTCGTCGACAAGATGATCCTCCAGGGCAACCTGCTGCGGGAGACCACCAACTCGGGCGACCTGATCATGGACAACAACGACCTCGAGCGCGAGCGTGGGATCACGATCCTCTCGAAGAACGTTTCGGTCATTTACAACGGATACAAGATCAATATCATAGATACCCCGGGTCACTCGGATTTCGGCGGCGAGGTCGAGCGCGTGCTCAACATGGCCGACGGCGTGCTGCTGCTGGTCGACGCGTTTGAGGGTACGATGCCCCAGACGCGTTTTGTTTTGCAGAAGGCGCTCGCGCTGGGCAAGAAGCCGATCGTGGTGGTCAACAAGGTCGATAAGCCCAACTGCCGTCCCGAGGAGGTGCACGAGCAGGTGTTCGACCTGATGTTCACACTCGACGCGACGGAGGAACAGCTCGACTTCAAGACCATTTACGGCAGTGCCAAGCAGGGCTGGATGTCGCACAAGTGGAACGAGCGCACCGATAGCATCGCGCCGCTGCTCGACGCCATTATCGACGAGATCCCCGAGCCTGTGGTGGCCGAGGGAACGCCCCAGTTGCTGATCACCTCGCTCGAGTTCTCGCCCTATGTGGGCCGGATCGCCGTGGGCAAGCTCACGCGCGGTACGCTCCGGGCCGGGATGCCAGTTACGCTGGCCAAGCGCGACGGCGTGACGATGCAGAAGACCCGGATCAAGGACCTGATGGTCTTCGACGGACTGGGTAAGACGAAGGTTGACGAGGTGCAGTGCGGCGAGATCTGCGCGATGGTAGGTATCGAAGGGTTCGAGATCGGCGATACGATCTGCGACTACGAGAATCCCGAGCCGCTGCCGCCGATCGCCATCGACGAGCCGACGATGAGCATGCTCTTCACGATCAACGACTCGCCGTTCTTCGGCAAGGATGGCAAGTTCGTCACTTCGCGCCATATCAAGGAGCGCCTCGACCGTGAGCTGGAGCGCAACCTCGCGCTGCGCGTCGAGCCGGGTGCGACGGCCGACAGCTTTATCGTGTACGGCCGCGGCGTGCTGCACCTCTCGGTGCTGATCGAGACGATGCGCCGCGAGGGGTATGAGCTGCAGGTGGGACAGCCCCGCGTGATCATCAAGGAGATCGACGGCGTGAAGTGCGAGCCGGTCGAGGAGCTGACGATCGACCTTCCGGAGGAGCACTCGGGCAAGGCGATCGAGATGGTGACCAAGCGTAAGGGGACGTTGCTCAACATGACCTCGTTCAGCGACCGCACGCGCCTTGAGTTCGAGATTCCGTCGCGCGGTATTATCGGCCTGCGCAGCAACCTGCTCACGGCGACGGCCGGCGAGGCGGTCGTGACGCACCGCCTGCGCGGCTTCGAGCCCTATAAGGGCGATATCGAGATGCGGATCAACGGCTCGCTGATCGCCATGGAGACCGGTACGGCTTACGCCTATGCGATCAATAAGCTGCAGGATCGCGGCAAGTTCTTCGTCTCGCCCCAGGAGGAGATCTACTGCGGCCAGGTGGTGGGCGAGAGCACGCGCGATCAGGATATCGTGATCAACCTGACGAAGAGCAAGAAGCTGACCAACATGCGCGCCAGCGGCTCGGACGACAAGGTGAGCATCGCGCCGCCGGTGGTCTTCTCGCTTGAGGAGGCGCTCGAGTATATCAAGGAGGACGAGTACGTGGAGGTAACGCCCAAGGCGATGCGCCTGCGCAAGATACTGCTCGACGAGAACGACCGCAAGCGCGCCGCCAAATAGCGGAGGGCTGGCAATGAGATGTGGGAGCGCCGTTCCGAAGGGACGGCGCTCTTTTTTTGGCCTGCAGGGGCTGGGACGCATGGCGCGGTGGTGCGGCCGGTCCCGGAAAGGAGGATGTTCCGGGCGGAGAGGCGTATGCGTGGCGGAGAGACGGCAGGCTGCGGGTATGGGTACGCCGGGAGGAGAGCGGGCGGGGTGATTTGCTTCGGAAGCGTAGAATCGCTATCTTGTCTTTCGGCCCGCGTGGCCGGCTACTGCTTACTGATGATAAACCGCTTATTGACCGATGAAGATGAAACTGAACCTGCCTTTGGCTGCCGGTTGCGCCCTCGCGCTGGCCGTGGCGCCGGTCCGGGCCGCGATGCCCGAGGTGGAGTGCCGCTTCGGCGGCGAGATCGGGGCCCGGACCGAGGCCCTCGTAGCGAACTGGATCCTGACCGCCTGGGATGCCAACCCGATGATGACCGAGATGCTGCGCGTGCGCGACCGCAGGCCTCCCTACGAGTTTCCCGTGCCCTGGGCCGGCGAGTTTGCCGGCAAGCACCTGACCGCGACGGTGGCGCTGTCGCGCATGGCCGGCGACCCTCGTGTCGATTCGCTGGCCGGGGCGCTCGTGGCCGAGCTCGATGCCTGCCAGGCGCCGAACGGCTACCTCGGCCCTTTCGCCGAGGCCGACCAGCTGATGGGTAACTGGGACCTCTGGGGACATACGCATATGTTGTACGGGTTGTTGTCCTGCCATGACCGGACGGGATCGGAGCAGGCGCTCCGCGTGGCGCGCCGGATCGGTGACCGGGTGTGTGCGGCCTATCTCGATGGGGGACGCAAGCTGCACGAGGCGGGCAGTTACGAGATGAATATGGCGATCGGGCACGGTATGACGCTGCTCTACGAAGCGACGGGAGAGCGGCGCTACCTCGACATGGCGCTCGAGACGCTGCGCGAGTGGGAGGTCGAGGGGGCTGGCGACTATTACCGGCAGGGGCTGTCCGGAACGCCGTTCTACCTGACGCCGAAGCCGAGGTGGGAGAGCCTGCACTGCATGCAGATGATGGCCGGGCTGTACCGGATCACGGGCGACGAGTCGTACCGGACGGCGTTCATGAACCTCTGGCACAGCATCCGCGAGACGGACATTCACAACAACGGTTCGTTCACGGCGGGCGAGGGGGCGGTGGGCAATCCGTTCAGGATGGGAGCCGTCGAAACGTGCTGCACCGTGTCGTGGATCGCGCTGTCGGTCGACGCGCTGCGCATGACGCACGACCCGGCCGTGGCCGATGCGCTCGAGCTGGCGCTGTGGAACGCCGTGCTGGCCTATGCGCACCCGAGCGGGCGCTGGGTGACCTACGACACGCCGATGGATGGCAAGCGCGAGGCCTCGGCCCATACGATCGTTTTCCAGTCGCGTCCCGGGACGCCCGAGCTCAACTGCTGCTCGGTCAACGGGCCGCGGGGGCTCGGTATGTTGCCCGACTGGGCCGTAATGACGAATGAATCGGGTGACGAAGATGCCTTGTATGTCAATCACTACGGACCGGGCGAGGTGAAGATCGCGGACCTTCAGGGGCGCCGCTGGAAGATCACCAACGAGACCGACTATCCGGTCTCGGGCAGGGTCGTCGTTCACATCGATCCGGAGCGTACGACCGATGGCGTGATCCACCTGCGGATTCCGGGCTGGTCGAAGCAAACGAAGGCGCGCGTGGTGGCGGGAGGCAAGGCTACGGATCTGCAGGCTGAGGCCGGGAGCTATCTGACGGTCAGCCGGCGATGGAAGAAGGGCGACCGGATCGAGCTCGAACTGGATATGACCCCGCATTATCTGCGCGGCGACCGGTATGTCGGGGGATGCACGTCGGTGTATCGCGGGCCGCTGTTGCTGGCCTGGGACCAGTCGCGCAACGCGGAGGATGCGGAGGCGATCCCGACCTTCGATGCGGCGACGCTCGACCTGATGCCCGTGGCTGCGGCGGAGTATACGGCTGCCGACCGCCGCTTCGCGCCGATCGTGCTGTACGACGCGAAGGGGAAGGGGCCGGACGGGCAGTCGGTGACGGTGCGCCTGTGCGACTTTGCGTCGGCCGGGGCGACCGGGGCGCTGTACCGCTCGTGGCTGCCGGTCGACGGGTCGGGGCCGATGGCCACGCCGCCCGTGCCGTTCAAGGAGAACGATAAGCCGTCGTTCGTGCCGGCCGAGTAGCGGCGCAGCTCGACGAGTTCCGGAGTAAGATGTGAAAAGCGATACTCCCGGCCTTCATCTGGCCGGGAGTATCGCTTTTTGTAGGTTCGGGGAGGTGCGGTTGTAATTGTCCGGAGAGCCGGGGTGGGGGAAGGGTTAGAAGAACGCGCCCTCGGGGACTTCGACCGGATTGTCGGTCATCATGTTGCGCAGGCTCTTGCTGCCATTGAAATTCCGTTCGGACATTTTCAGCTTCGTGAGGTCGATGCCCTCCTGCGTATCGGGGCGGAAGGGGGCGTATAGCGTCGTCGAGGCCGTCCAGTCGGTGTAGGCGATCCCCTCGTCGGTCACGTAGCCGATCCGGTAGACGCGGGCCGAGGGGCGGTCTCCCTCGGTCTGGCGGACATCGACGCGCAGCCGGCCGCCCCGGCGCGAGGCGGTGAAGCGGCAGAGCGAGTAGTCGCCCTCGCGGTAACCGAAGCCGTTGCCGGCATCGTCGTAGAGCGTACCCTCGGCCTTACCGTTCGGGAGCGGATTGACGAGCAGCGTGATCGAGTCGGCGCGGTACTGCTCGGTGTTCTGGACCGCGCGGTGCATCGGGACGATGGCGCCCGGGCGCAGCGCCACGTAGGGCTGGTAGCCGTCGTCGGTGTCCTCGAGCTTGAGGATATCCCAGTCGCCTTTGGGCAACGCCGGGTCGGAGCTCCAGCGCGGGATCACGAGTAGGTCGCCGCCGAGCAGGAAGGCCTCCTGTTCCTGCCGCAGCGCGGGATCGGCGGGATCGGCCATGAAAACGGGGCGCATGACGGGCATGCCGTTCTGCGAAGCCTCGCGGAACGTGGTGTACAGGTAAGGGAGCAGGCGGTAGCGGCGCTCGAGGGCCGTGCGCGAGATGTTCTCCACCTCGGGGCCGAACACCCACGGCTCCTGGTCGGCGGTCCCGGCCGACGAATGGTTGCGCGAGAAGGGGTAGTAGGCTCCTACGGCCATCCAGTGGGCCAGCAGCTCCGGGTCGGCGTTGCCGCCGAAGCCGCCGATGTCGGGTCCGTTGAAGGGCTGGCCCGAGAGGCCGAGCGTCATGGACATCGGGATCGATACGCGCAGGTAGTCCCATGTCGAGGCATTGTCGCCGGTCCAGGTCGCACCGTAGCGGTGGCCGCCGAGGAAGTTGGCGCGCGAGAGGACGAACGGGCGCTTGTCGGGATGGGCTGTGAGGATGCCCTCGCGCGTGGCCTGGATCATCAGCATGCCGTATACGTTGTGGTAGCGGCGGTGGATGTCGGCCGGCAGGTCGCCGCCCCCGGCGTGGCGGTTGTCCTCGGGCATCGAGAAGTCGACGCCGCCGAAGACCGCCGGCTCGTTCATGTCGTTCCACACGCCGTCGATGCCCGTGGCGACGAAGTCTTTATAGAGGCTGCTCCACCATGCGCGGGTCTCGGGTCGCGTGAAGTCGGGGAAGGCGCAGGGGCCCGGCCAGACGTTGCCGATGAACACGTTGCCGTCCTTGTCTTTGACCCACAGGTCTTTGTCCATACCCTGCCTGTAAGCGAAATAGTTCTCGTCCTGCTTGAGGCCCGGGTCGATCATGTAGACCGATTTGAACTGTTTGCCGTGCAGGTAGTCGTTCAGCGCCCCCGGGTCGGGAAAGCGCTCCTTGTCGAAGGTGAAGCAGCGGAAGCCGTCCATGTAGTCGATATCCATCCAGATCACGTCGCACGGCAGGCGGCGCGTGCGGAACTCGTCGGCGATCTCGCGGACACGGCTGTCGGGGAAATAGGAGTAGCGGCATTGCTGGAAGCCGAGCGCCCAAAGCGGCGGCAGCTCCATGTGCCCCGTCAGGTCGGCCAGCGCCTGCATGACCTGCTGCGGGGTCTGTCTCTCGATAATCACCACGCGCGGGGCAGGTCCTTCGGAGACGATCTCGATCGGGTTGCCGAGCGTGAAGCGTTGCTTCCAGGTGTTGTCGATGAGGATGCCGAAGGCCGTGCCGTCGGGGCGCAGGCCGAGGATCCACGGGTGCGACTGGTAGAGCTGCTTGCCGTCGTGGGCTTTGTAGGCGTAGTTGTCGGTATTCCACAGGCTCACCTCGGTGCCGTTGCGGCGCAGGTCGCCGATCACCTCGCCCGTACCGTAGAGGTCGGCGCCCTCGGGATAGGCGATGCGGATCACTGCTTTGCCGTTCTCCTCGGTGTATTCGGGCCTGAGCGCCCATTTGGCCGGCAGCTTGCCGGCGGGGGCGAGGTCGCGGACAATGGCCAGCGACGGCATCAGGCGGGCCGAGTCGAAGACCTCGGGATAGAAGACGGCGATGCCGCGGTCGCAGAGGAAGGCGGTCTGTGCCTGCGCGGCGGAGAGGGTGCCGGTGAACGCCAGCAGGCAGAGGAGTCTACGTATGTTCATGGTGCGGTTGTTTTAGGTTGGTCGGTATGACAAAGATAGCATTTTCTCGGGACGATGCGCCGGCCGGCGTGTGAAATAGTTGGTGGCCGGGAGGGCTGATGGACGGGGTGCACGTGTCTTGTTGGGGAGGGCGTATCGGAGTGTGCGCTTGTGGCGCGGGCCGGAGGAGGAACATACCTCGTAGCATGTCTTGAGAAAGCTCTGTTCTTTGGTGCGGGGCTGCGCGTAACGGTCGGGGGCAGGGGACAGCCTCGGCCTCGGGATACGGAGGAGAGGGTGTAGGGGAGCTTGCCGGTCCGGAAGGGCAGGCACTGCGGAGGGGATGTGTGTAGAGGAGGGACGGCCGGCTTGCCGGTCGGATGGAGCGCCTGTTGTCGTTTCCGTTGCTGAGGCCGGTGCGGTGGCGCCCGCAGGCGGCACCGGTGCGCAACCGGTGTGGGCCCTTACCCCGGCGGCATGCCTGCCGCGTCAGAGCAGCTCCTCGGCCTGGCGGCGCACGATGCGCAGGCTGCGGCGCGTGCGCTGGACGAGGAAGACGTCGGGCGTTGTGGCGTAGCGGTCGTAGATCGGCTGGTCGTAACCCCGGACCGTGAGCAGTTCCATATGGCCGTTGTACATCACGCGGAAGTCCTGTTGAAGGGTCTCGACCGCCTCGTGCAGTCCGCGCGCGTCGTCGACGCAGAGGCTCAGGCTGACGGCCGAGCTCTGGATCATGTTGATCTTGACACGATGGCTGCGGAAGACGGAGAAGATGTCGGCGAGGCGTTCTTCGAGCACGAACGAGAAGTCCTTGGGGCGGATCGTGACGAGCGTCTGCCGTTCCTTGAGGATCAGGACCGGGATATGGATGCCCTGCGTCACCTGGGCGCGGATCACGCTGCCGGGCTTGCTGCGGTCGCCGAAGGGCCGGACGTAGAGCGGGATGCCCTTGTTCTGGAGCGGCTTGATCGTCTTGGGATGGATAACCTGAGCGCCGCTGTACGCGAGCTCGATGGCGTCGAGGTAGGTGAGCTCGGGGATGTGGACCGTGTCGCTGAAGCGGCGCGGGTCGGCATTGAGGATGCCGTCGACATCCTTCCAGATCGCCACCGATTCGGCGTCGAGCAGGTTGGCGACCATGGCGGCCGAGTAGTCGGAACCCTCGCGGCCCAGCGTCGTGGGCTGGCCGGTGGTTGTGGCCCCGATAAAGCCCTGGCCCACGAAAAGGTCCTCGGATGCGTCTGCAATTGCGGCGCGGAGCCTCGCGGCCGACTCGTCGGGGTCGATGTTGGCTTCGCGGAAGCGGTCGTCGGTGATCAGGCAGGCGCGCATATCGATCCAGCGGTTGGCGAGGCCCTGTGCATGCAGGTAAGCCGAGACGATCACGGTCGAGAGCAATTCGCCGTAGCTGACCAGTGCGTCGTAGGCGCGGTCGTAGTTGCTTTGCGGCCCGGTCGCGCGGATACGCTCGTCAAGGCCTGCGTAGAGGGCGTTGAGCGTCGGGCGTGCGTCGGGGCGGTCCTGTGGGGCGACGGCGCGGGCCGATACGGCGTTCGGAGCTCCGGAAGCTGCCCGGGCGGACAGCTCCGAGGCGATGGCGTCGTGGTATCGGCGTATCTCGGCCGCTCGTTCCAGAGCCTTGTCGGTGTCGCCCTGCATGCAGTGGGCGAGCACCTCTTCGAGGGCGTTGGTCGTCTTGCCCATGGCCGAGACGACGATGAACAGCGGGCGGGGTTCGGCCGCCGCGATCTGGCAGAGGTTGCGGACACCCTCGGCCGAACGGACCGAGGCGCCGCCGAATTTGAAGACTCTCATCCGGGTCGGTAGCTTGCTGACCGGGCATCGGAAGCCGGCGGCCGGCGATGTTCCGGTATGTTTCTCAATATATGAAGCGGCCGGGGCGGCGATGCGTCGCAGACGCGGCTTCCGGCCTGAGGCATTGTATCGTGGTACTGCCAACGGGCAGCGGACGTTCCGGCGGCGGCTTGTCCGGGGCGCCGGGCGGTCTGCTGCAGGCCGCCCGGTTTTGCGGGGTGCGTCTCCGGGGAGGTTGCTGGCGACGGTTCGGGTGCCGGGTCCTGCCCCCGGATATGGCCCGTGCGGCCTACCGGTCGAAGCGGACCTTGGTGCCGGTGTTCCAGAACAGGAACGAGAACTGGTCGGTCACCTCGTCGATCTTTTTCGAGGTGGGCTTGCCTGCTCCGTGGCCCGCTTTCGTGTCGATGCGGATCAGTGTCGGGCGGTCGCATCCCTGCGCGGCCTGCAGCGTCGCGGCGAACTTGAACGAGTGGGCCGGGACCACGCGGTCGTCGTGGTCGGCCGTGGTGATGAGCGTGGCCGGATAGCAGGTGCCCTTACGGATATTGTGCAGCGGCGAATACCTGTAAATATACGCGAACTGTGCCGGGTCGTCGCTGTTGCCATACTCGACGCTCCAGCCCCAGCCGATCGTGAAGCGGTGGTAGCGCAGCATGTCCATCACGCCGACGGCGGGCAGCGCCACGGCATAGAGGTCGGGGCGCTGGGTCATGCAGGCGCCGACGAGCAGGCCCCCGTTCGAGCCGCCGGCGATCGCCAGCTTCGAGGGTGATGTATAGCCCTCGGCGACGAGGTACTCGGCCGCGGCGATGAAGTCGTCGAAGACGTTCTGCTTGCGGTCGAGCATGCCGGCACGGTGCCATCGCTCGCCGAACTCGCCGCCGCCGCGCAGGTTGACCATCGCGTAGACGCCGCCCTGCTCCATGAACATGATGTAGGCGGGCGAGAAGCCCGGCGTGAGACTGATGTTGAAGCCGCCGTAGCCGTACAGGTATACGGGATTCTGTCCGTCGAGCTTCATGTCCTTGCGATGGACGAGGAACATCGGAACCTGTGTGCCGTCCTTGCTGGTGAAGAAGGTCTGCTCGGTGGTGTAGCACGACGGGTCGTAGGCCACCTCGGAGCGGCGGAAGAGCGACGATTCGCCGCCTTGCAGGTCGTAGCGATAGACGACGGGCGGTGCGGTGAAGCCCGAGAGGGCATAATAGGTTGCCGTGCGGCCCGGGTCGGCGTCGAAGCCCGCCACGGTGCCGAGCTCGGCAAGGGCCACTTCGCGTACGCGCTCGCCGGCGGCGGTGTACTGGTAGACTTTACTGGAGGCGTTCTCGAGGTAGGTGGCCATCAGGTAGTCGCCGGCCGGGGTGACGTTCTGGAGCAGCACCCCGGAGTCCTCGGCGATCACATCGCGGGGAGCCGGCCGCGGGGCCGTGAGGTCGACCTCGACGAGGCGGTAGTTGGGAGCCTCCTGGTTGGTCAGCACCAACAGCCGGTTGTCACGGCAGTCGACGATCGAGTAGTCGTTGGCAAAACCCGGAAAGAGGGTCCGGAAATCCGCGCCCGGCTGCGTCAGGTCTTTATACAGGATCTCGGCTCCGTGCGTTCCTTCGGAGCCCCAGACGAAGAGCCAGCGGCCGTCGCGGCTCTGCTCGGCATTGAAGTAGCGCAGCGGGTGCTCGCGGTCCTCGTAGATCAGCCGGTCGGCCGACTGTTCGGTGCCCAGCCGGTGGAAGTAGACCTTCTGGAAACGGTTCTGGGCCGAGAGTTCGCTGCCCGGGGCCGGCGCGTCGTAACGGCTGTAATAGAAGCCTCCGTCGCCCCAGCTCGCACCGGAGAACTTGACCCAGCGGACGAGGTCTGGCAGGTCGCGGCCCGTGGCGACCTCTCGGACACGGATCTCGTTCCAGTCGGAGCCCGAGGCGGCCGTGACGTAGGCCATGTAGCGGTCGTCGGGCGAGAACGCGATCGACGAAAGGGCCACCGTGCCGTCGTCGGAGAGCGTGTTGGGGTCGAGGAAAGGCTCAGGCGCGCCGTCGGTGCCCGTCTGGCGGTAGAGCACGCTCTGGTTCTGCAGGCCGTCGTTCATGAAGTAGAACAGGTAGGGGCCCACCTCGGAGGGTACGCCGTACTTCGGATAGTTCCACAGCTCGGTGAGGCGCTCCCGCACCGCGTCGCGGTAGGGGATGCGGCCGAGGTAGTCGGCCGTGACGGCATTTTCTTCGGCCACCCATGCAGCGGTTTCGGCCGACTGGTCGTCTTCCATCCAGCGGTAGGGATCGGCAACGCGCGTGCCGTGGTAATCGTCGACGGTCGAGTCCATGCGGGCGACCGGATAGGGCAGGGGTGTGATGGTCATGGGATTCTTACAGCTTGCGACAAGGGCCGTGGCGGCCAGGATCGCGGTATACATTCGGGTGTTCATCGCGGGTCGTTTAAGCTACCTTTATCGGTAGCGGGTAAATTTTCCAAAGATAACGATTTTTCGTCGGCAGGCAAGCCGGGACGGGCGATAATAGGTTGCCGGATAGAAGAAATTAACAAAAAAGCTGTACTTTTACGCCCGTTGAAAAAGATTTCTGCGTTAATATACGAAAGCATATGGGAACGACAGGGGAACTGAAGGCAAGGATCGAGCAGGCCTGGGACGAGCGGGGGCTGCTTGCCGGGGCGGAGGCCAAGGAGGCCGTCCGCGCGGTGATCGAGGAGCTCGACAAGGGACGGCTGCGTACGGCCGAGCCTGTGGGCGACGGTACGCAGTGGCAGGTCAACGAGTGGGTCAAGAAGGCTGTCGTGCTCTATTTCCAGGTGCAGCAGATGCGCGTGATGGAGACCGGGCCGTTCGAGTTCCACGACAAGATGAAGCTCAAGAGCAACTATGCCGAGCTGGGCGTGCGGGCCGTGCCTCCCGCGGTGGCGCGCTACGGGGCCTACCTGGCGCCGGGCGTGATCATGATGCCCTCGTACGTGAACATCGGCGCCTATGTCGATAGCGGAACGATGGTCGACACGTGGGCCACGGTGGGGTCGTGCGCGCAGATCGGTAAAGGGGTGCACCTGAGCGGCGGCGTGGGGATCGGCGGTGTGCTCGAACCGTTGCAGGCTGCGCCGGTGATCGTGGAGGACCACTGTTTTGTCGGTTCGCGCTGTATCGTCGTCGAGGGGGCCCGGATCGGGCGCGAGGCGGTGCTCGGGGCCGGTGTCGTGATCACGGGCTCGACGAAGATCATCGACGTCACGGGTCCGGAGCCGGTGACCTACAAGGGCTTTGTCCCCCCGCGCTCGGTGGCGATCCCCGGGAGCTATCCCAAGAAATTCGCGGCCGGTGAATACCAGGTGCCCTGTGTGCTGATCATTGGGCAGCGTAAGGAGTCGACCGACCGTAAAACGTCGCTCAACGACGCGTTGCGCGATTTCAATATTTCGGCGTAACGGATTGTGTTACTAAAAGACAGTTTTATGGGATTTGGACTGCTACGAAAGATCATGTTCGCCGGCGTTGCGATGCTGGCGTGGTCATGTGCCGATGTGGACGGACTGAGCGACAACAACTCGGTCGTCGAGTTCTCGGTGGTCGCCCACTCGCCCGGGTCGATCAGCCTCGGCGATGCGGTGATCGG
>JAFQJK010000080.1 GCA_017415005.1 Rikenellaceae bacterium | reverse complement strand
CTGGCGGACGGCCCAGCGTACCTTTTTCGACTTGTACTCGTGGTCCTTCTTCTCCCAGATCCCGGTGGTGATGAAGTTGATGATCTTCTTTATCATGGCGTGGTGTAGGCGCGTCGTCCGGATGGTGGCGCTGACGCGGTTTCTTGCATCGCAAAGATACAAATTTCAGGCAGTTTCCTCGTCTTCGAGCAGGAATATGAGTCGCTCGCCGCCGATTTGGGTGAAGGCGGCCCGTTGCGTGCCCCCCTCGCGGATGCCGAGCGATGCGGCGATGGCGGCAGCCGTGAGCGGGAAATCCTTTTTCAGGATGGTCAGGCGGTCGATCCCGCGCTCCCGGAACAGCTTTTTCAAGACTTTGGGACGGAAGGGGTGCACCTCGGCGATCGGGTACGCTTTCCCGAGCAGTCCCGCAGGTACATGATCCGCAAAGCAGTAGCCCGTGGTCGATGTGAGGCGTACTTCGGGTCCGAAATACCGGTCGACGACGCGGGCTTTGTAGAGGGCTACGTCGGGTACGATCAGGTAGCGGGCCGGGTTCGGCTCGGGGACGTCGACCGTATGGCTGCTGTACGCATTGCCCGTGGTCCTCGCCGTTGTACTGCCTGTGTCCGTTGAGGTTCTGCGGCCGTCCCGGGCGAACTCGGCCTCGCCGATGCCGGGGAGCGATACGCGAATGCGGGGCTCCGCGAGGTGCGGTCCGGTTTCGATCAGCACCTCCTTGCACTCGCCGTGCAATGAGACGACTTCGACGCGCGTGCGGGGTCCGAAGAGCCGGAACGCCTCGTCCACGTCGAACAGCGGCGAGGCCTTGACGACCACAGCGTGCGCCAGGTTGCGCAGCGTGGGGAGCAGGGCGAGGACATCGGGCGAGCACTCTTCGAGCAGGACGAGCCTGGCATTGTCTGCGCCGCGCCGCGCCGGGTCGGCGTAGATCAGGTCGGCCGGGGCCGGCGGGTAGCCTGCTCCGGCGTCTCGTTCGTTGCCGACATGTCCCGTACCGATGCTCCTATTCACGCTCATATCTGTTTGGGAACCTGTCGTGGCGTGTGTCGCCCTGTCCGGGCTTTCGGCAAGACCGCGTGTTGCGCCGGTCCTTGCTTTTGAAGGACAACTTTCGCTACCCGTAACGCTTATTATTTCATCGGTCTCATCGGTGCCTCCGGTGCTGGGCGTCTTTGTTGCTGTATGGGACTGTCCGGTCGGGGTGTCGCAAGCCGTGTTCACCGGGCTGCCCGCCTTCGCCCAGTTTGCAATGAACTCTTCTGCCGGCATGCAAATGACCTCGATGTTGGGGGCACCGAGCCGGGCGAAGTTGTGGCGGGCGATGGCGGCCAGCGCCGGGTCGCGTTCGATCGCGACGACGCGCGCGAAGCGGTGCGAGAAGGCGAGTGCATCGACGCCGAGTCCGCAGGTCAGGTCGATGCACAGCCTGCCCGTGTAGGCTTTGTGCGCGGCGGTCGCCTCGCTGCTCGACTGCTCGAACGCCAGCGGCGGGATGATGCAGCGCGCCGCGTAGTACGACGGCAGTTTGGTCCGGGCCCGTTGCAGGTACTTGACCTGCGAGGCGATGAGCGCGGCGTGCGGGTGGCGGAGCGAGAGCGCCACGCGCGCCGGGTCGCCGCTGATGTGGCGCTCGATCAGCTCGCGGGCTTCGGGCGTGGTGAGGAAGTCGATTTCGTCGGGAGTCATTATTTCGGCAGGGTGAAAGGTTCGGTGCGTTCTCGGAGCTTGACGAGCAGGGCGGCGACAAGGAGCGCACCGTAAATCGCAAGAGTGGCAGGCGTCGAGAGCTCGACGTCGCGCACCGTGGCCATCGGCAGGCCGGCAGCCCATTCGACGAGGCTGTTCTGTGCCTCGACCGTCCAGCCGAGCAGCGTGCTGAATACGGGATTGAGCCACGGGATAGGGATCAGGATCCATACGACCGAGAGCAGTACGACGGCGGATGCGCAGAGCACGACGGGCGGGTTGACCAACAACGAGACGACCGGCAGGTTGCCGAACGTGTGCATGATGATCGGGAGTGTCCCGATCTGCGCGGCGAGGCCCATCAGGAACAGCCCGGCGACGTAGTTGAGCGCCTTGTAGCGGGTGCGTACGATACGGTATAGGCGCTTGTAGCAGAACAGGATCGAGAGCACGGCCAGGAACGAGAGCTGGAAGCTCAGGTCGCGGAGATAGCCCGGGTGGATGGCGAGCATGACGACGGCGGCGCCGAACAGGATGTTGTACGAGCTGTTCCGCGCCGTGACGGCCAGCGCGATCTGCAAGGCCGAGCACATCAGCGCGGCCCGGATCACCGAGGGCGAGAGGCCCGACATCATGGCAAAGGCCCAGATCGCCGCGACGGCGAGTATGTTTTTGGCGAGATGGCCCCGGCGGGCGAGCGGCAGCAGCCACAACAGGCCGTTGACCAGCAGGAAGACAATGCCCGTGTGCAGGCCTGAAACGGCCAGCACGTGCGATGTTCCGGTGGCCGAGTAGGCGGCCTTGAGCGACGGGCTGAGCGCCCGTTTCTCGCCGGTCGACATGGCTGTGGCCACGGCCATCCGGTCAGCGGTAAGGTGCAGGCGCTCCAACCGTTTCACGGCGGCCTGCTGCAGGTGCCGGGCCGCAGAGAGCGGTGTCCAGCCTGCGTTGGGGGTGGTGGCGGCGAGGTGCCCTGCGGTGACGAATGCGGCCGCGGTGTATCCCCGTGCCTGCATCAGCCGCCCGTAGCCGCTGCCGGTGCGGTCGACCGCATTGAGGTAGGCGGTGAAGGCGATCTGGTCGCCCAGCGCGATGTGGTACGACGTGTCCACACATAAGACCAAACGTTCGCGGGCCGGTCTCCAATGCCGGGCGCTGTCACGGGCTCCGCGGTAATATCCCGTCTCAGCCGTGGTGCGCAGCCAGCGGCCCGAGGCGTACGGTGTTTCGGTGATCTCGGCCGTGATGAGCAGCGGCGTCGCGCGTGGCATCGCGGGCTGCGGGGAATGGATTCGCGCGAGCAGCAGGCCCGTAAGCAGGATCGAGGCGGTGAGGTAGCACCAGCCGGCCGGAGCGTCGCCGCGCAGCAGCCACGCCAATGCGTAGCATGCGGTGAGGCACGCCGCGATCGCCCACGTCGGCAGGCCCACGGCCGGGGCCAGCAGGATACCCGCGATCATCGGGACGACGATGCGCAGGAAAGGGGTGAGGCGTATGCGGTCGGGCAGGTTCACGGGCGGGTTCTATGACGGGTGCGGCCGGTGTGTCGCGTGCGACATCGGGAGACATTGGACGGACATCGGATGACAACGGAATGTCCCTGAAATGTCGCTCCGCTGACACGGTCACGGGCATGCTGGTGTTCTGCGAGCAAAATTAGGATTTTTCTTCATATCTTTCCTACTCGAAAGCAGAATGAACCTGATCATGAAAAGACTGTTCGTACTTTGTGGCCTGCTGCTCGGAGCCTGTGCGGAGCCGGTGGCCCAGGATGCCGGCTTCGTGCCGTTGTATGTGTCGCCGCCTGCCGAGAGCAACGGTTTGAGGCGGGCCGGTGAGATCCGGGAGCGCGGGGCGCTGATCGGCGGCGTGGAGGCGGACTATGCGCTTTTCCTGCCCGGGGGCGCCCGGGCGACCGGACAAGCCGTGGTGGTGTGCCCGGGGGGCGGCTACGCCGGCGTGGCCTATATGCACGAGGGTGTCCAGGTGGGGCAGTGGCTGGCGGAGCAGGGCGTGGCGGCCGTCGTGCTGCGCTACCGGATGCCGAACGGCCACGATGCGGTCCCGTTGGCCGACGTGCACGAGGCGATCCGCATGGTGCGCACCCGTGCCGGCGAGTGGGGCGTCGATCCCGGCCGGGTCGGGGTGATGGGTTTCTCGGCCGGGGGCCACCTGGCGGCCACGGCGGCCACGCATTTCGACGCCGGTACGCGTCCCGACTTTGCCGTGTTGATCTATCCGGTCATTACGATGGACGAGCGGCTCACGCACCGGGGCTCGCGCGACAACCTGCTCGGGACGGCGCCCGATGCGGCCCTGGTGGCCCGCTACTCGAACGAGCGGCAGGTGACGCCGCAGACCCCGCGCGTCTTTATTGCGCTCAGCGACGACGATACGGTGGTCGATCCGCGCAACAGTACGCTGTTCTACGATGCGCTGCGGGCCGCCGGGGTGCCGGGCGAGCTGCATATTTATCCCTCGGGCGGCCACGGCTGGGGCTGGCTTCCGACGTTCCGCTACCATGACGAGGTGACGCGCTCGCTCGGCCGCTGGCTGCGGGGCGAGTGAGCGGAGCTGGAAACGGGAATGCCGGCCCTGAGGGACCGGCATTCGTTGTTGTCGGGGGGGGTACGGGGTGTTGCCGGACCCCGGGATCAGCGGACGAGGAAGATCGTCTCGTCCTTGCGCTTCATCAGGTATTTCTCGCGGGCGAACTGTTCGAGGAACGAGTCGATCTTGAGGTTCTCGAGCAGCGTGCTGTCTTCGGTGATCTTGGTCTGGTAATACTCTTTCTGGCCCTCGAGCTCGCGGATCTGCTCCTTGAGCTTCCAGCGGTCGAGCAGGTTGTTGCGGTCGAATACCGTGATCAGCAGTACGAATACCGCGATCATGATGATCCAGAGGCGCCGGTCCTGAAAGAGGTTCTTGAGCATGCGAGCCGTTTTGCGCAAAGATAGCGCATTCGTCGGAAAAAGGAAGCGGCGCGGGAGATAAATGCACGGGAGCAAGAGAAGGTGTGTGGCGGAAGCCGGCGGCCCGGGAGATGCGACTGTCCGTATGTATGCCGGTGTCGGGTATCCGCCCGGCGGTATCCGGTGCGGATCGGGAGGGGAGGACGCGGATCCGGGGGCGCAGGCAGGAATGCACAGCATGGCGCGATCTGCCGGAGGAACGATCGTCGGGCGATTGCGCATTCATGATATTTTACCTATTTTTGCTCGAACTGATCCGAATTTAATCGTTATGAGCGATCCGACGGTCACTTACCTGGCGGGCAAGCCCCGTTATGAGATTCTGGATGGCCTGCGCGGTGTGGCGGCCATGCTGGTCGTCGCGTATCATCTGTTCGAGACCTATGCGCAAGGACCCGCCTCTCAGATGCTGAATCACGGCTATTTGGCCGTCGATTTTTTCTTCGTGTTGTCGGGTTTCGTGGTCGGTTACGCTTACGACGACCGCTGGGGTAAAATGACCGCCTGGGACTTTTTCAAGCGCCGTCTGGTGCGTCTGCAACCGATGGTCGTGATGGGTGTGGCCATCGGCGCGCTGTTGTACTATTTTGGCGACAGTCCGGCTTTCCCGCTGATCGGGCAGACGCCGTGGTGGAAGATGCTGGCGATGTTCGTGCTCGGGTGTACGATGCTGCCGGCCCTCACGCGCTGGGATATCCGTGGCTGGCAGGAGACCAATTCGCTCAACGGCCCGACCTGGTCGCTCATGTGGGAGTATCTGGCCAATATCCTTTATGCGCTGGTCGTGCGCCGGTTCTCGAAAGCAGGGTTGTCGATATTCGTCCTGTGCGCTGCGGTGCTGACGCTCGACCTGACGCTGGACCTCGATATGTTCGGCCTGCTGGCCGGGCGCGGAGAGGCGGCCCATACGGTGATCGGGGGCTGGAGCATCACGCCGCAGCAGTGCTATATCGGGATCACGCGCCTGCTCTATCCGTTCTTCGGCGGCTTGCTGCTGTCGCGCATCGGCGCGCCGATCAAGGTGCGAGGCGGGTTCTGGTGGTGCGCGTTGCTGGTGGCGGCGGTATTGGCGATGCCTCGTCTGGGCGGCGCGGCGGATGCATGGCCGAATGGCGTTTACGAAGCCGTATGCATTCTGTTCGTATTTCCGCTGATCGTGGCCATGGGCGCGGGAAGCGAGATACGGGGGCGGCGCAGCGTGGCCGTGTGCGCCTGGCTCGGGGCCCTATCTTACCCGCTGTATATTACTCATTTCCCGTTGATCTACATGCAGACGGCGTGGGCTTCATTGCATCCCGACGCTGCGCCGGGGACGCGCATTTGTGTGTCGGTCTCCATTTTTGTGCTGGCGGTCGGAATCGCGCAGGCCTGCCTGCGGTTGTACGACGAGCCCGTGCGGGAGCGGTTGCGCAGGCGGTTCCTGGCAAAATAGATCGAGTCGAGCGCCGGTAGTTGCCGGCGCTCGGTGCATTTTGGGAACGGTTAGTCCCAGCAGCGGAAAAAGTGGTGGACCGGTCCGTGTCCGTTGCCCAGCGTGTATTCGGCGCCGGCCTGCAACGCCTTGTGGAGGTACTCCTCGGCCATGCCGACCGCCTCGGGCAGCGGATAGCCGAGCGCCAGGTGCGCGGCGATGGCCGACGAGAGCGTGCAGCCCGTACCGTGCGTATTGGGCGTGTCGATCCGTTCGAACGTGTATCGGTAGGCGCGGTCGGCGAACAGGCTGTCGGTGAGGTGGGGGGTGTCGAGGTGGCCGGTCTTGAGCAGGACGTTACGGGCGCCGCGCTCGCGGAGGTTGGCCGCGGCCGTTTCGATCTCGCGTCCGGTGCGGATCGCAAGGCCCGTGATGTACTCGGCTTCGGGGATGTTGGGCGTGAAGACCGTGGCGAGCGGCATCAGGTCGGAGACGAGCGCGTCGGCGGCATCCTCGGGGATCAGCCGGTCGCCCGAGGTGGCGACCATCACCGGGTCGAGCACGACATTGCGCAGCCCGTGGCGCACGATGATCCGGGCGACGGCCTCGATCGTCGGGCGCGAGGGGAGCATGCCGATCTTCACGGCATCGACGCCGATATCCGCGACGACGGCCTCGATCTGCCGCTCGACCATCTCGGCGGGGATCGCTTCGATGGCCTCGACGCCCAGCGTGTTCTGGGCCGTGATGGCCGTGATGGCCGTGGCGGCATAACAGCCGCAGGCCGAGATGGCCTTGATGTCGGCCTGAATGCCCGCGCCGCCCCCGCTGTCGGAGCCGGCGATCGAGAGAACGCGCTTATAGGTTTTCATCGCTGTTGTCATTAATTGTATTGCTGGGTTTATCCCGGATCGTGCCGGTCCGCCGCTTGCGGGTCCTTCCCGCGGGTCGTACGGTGCGATCGGGCCGGGCGTTCGGTGATTATCGGTTGGAGCCCGGATTTAAAAATGTCGGTATCCGTGCCAGTCAGGCGTGAACGGGATGCCGCTCCGCAGCCAGGCGATGCCCGGGGGGCCCGGGGCCGTTTCGCCGATCGGGTAAAGCGGCGTGCCGAACTGCCGGGCGAATGCGTCGGCCAGCGTGCCGGCCCGGTCGGGTGCTGCGGTCAGCAGCAACTGGTAGTCCTCGCCCCCCGTTGCGGCGCGCTCGATGCTCGTCCGGGTGGGAATGGCGTCGGTGTCGATGAAGGCGCGAAGGCCGGAAGCCCGCAGGATGTGCTGCAAATCGGAGGCCAGACCGTCGGAGAGGTCCATCATCGCGTGCACGGCACATTGCGCGCCGAGCCATGCGCCTTCGCGGACGAGGGGGCGCGGGTTGTGGTGGGTGTGTGCGGCGGGGGTGTCGGCGTGGCCGGCGAGTACGTCGGCCAGTCCTTCGGCCGAGTCGCCCAGCGGCCCGGTGACGAAGATCACGTCGTAGGGCTGTGCCGCGCTGCGGCGTTTGATCCGGTCGGCCGGCGCGCGGCCTATGGCCGTGACGCTGACGGCCACGTCGCGCAGCGACGAGGTGGTATCGCCTCCGAGCAGCGGGACGCCGAACTCGGCCGAGAGCGCCTTGTAGCCTTCGAGGAAGCCGGTCATCCATTCGGTGGTCGTCGCGGGTGGCAGCGCGACCGAGAGGAACGAGCCGACGGGTTCGGCGCCCATGGCGGCCACGTCGCTCAGGTTGACGGCCAGCGATTTGCGGCCCAGATCGCGAGCGGGGATCGCCTCGCGCAGAAAGTGGACCCCCTCGACGAGCATATCGGTGGTGACGACCCAGGCCGTATCGTCGCCGGCGGGGATCACGGCGCAGTCGTCGCCGATCCCCTCGGTCCCGGCGGGCGCTCCGGCGGCAAGGTCGTCGAAAAGCGAGCGGACCCGGTCGATCAGGCCGAACTCGCCCCATTCTTTAAGCAGCATGATTGTTAATTTGTTACAAAAATATGGGAAAATCCGATAAACTGGTGTATTTTTGTACGGGAAATGTAAGATGTGAACATGAAACTGCTGATTATTAACGGGCCCAATCTCAACTTGTTGGGCAAACGGGAAAAAACGATATACGGCGAGCGCGATTTCGGGAGCTATCTCTCGGAGCTGCGCGCGCGCTATGCCGACATCGAGATCGGCTACTACCAGTCGAACGTCGAGGGCGAGATCATCAATGCGATCCATGAGGCCGACGGCGTGTACGACGGCGTGGCGATCAACGCCGGGGGATATACCCACACTTCGGTGGCCATTGCCGATGCGATCGGCGGGGTGAGCGTGCCGGTGGTCGAAGTGCACATCTCGTGTATCCTGGCCCGCGAGGAGTTTCGCCACGTGTCGCTGATCGCCCCCAAGTGCAAAGGATCGGTGATGGGCTTCGGGCTCGACTCGTACCGGCTGGCCATCGAGAGTTTCAGAAAATAACGGAAGGTTTTTGAGGATATGGAGAAGAAGACGAAAATTATCGCCACGATCTCGGACAAGCGGTGCGAGGTGGACTTTATACGAGCCCTGTTCGAGGCAGGAATGAATGCCGTGCGTATCAACTCGGCGCATGTGACCACCGAGAGCGCCGCGCGCATCGTCGAGAACGTGCGCAAGGTGTCGGAGAAGATCGCGATCATGATCGATACGAAGGGTCCCGAGATCCGGGTGACGGGCATGAGTCCCGAGTGGGCTGCCGGGATTCCGGTCAAGGAGGGCGAGCTGGTGCGCGTGACCGGTACGCACGACGACCTGCCCTCGTCGCGCGAGCTGGTCTACCTCAACGACAAGTCGATCTTCAACGACGTGCCGGTGGGGGCGATGGTGCTGATCGACGACGGTGAGCTCGAGCTTCAGGTCGTCGAGAAGAACGACGGCGTGCTGGTGTGCGAGGTGAAGAACAACGGGATCATCAAGTCGCGCAAGAGCGTCAACATTCCCAATGTCGAGATCGACCTGCCGTCGATCAGCGAGCGCGACCGCGAGTTCATCGAGTGGGCAATCCGCATGGACCTCGACTTCATCGCGCACTCGTTCGTGCGCAAAAAATCGGATGTGCTGGAGGTCAAGAAGATCGTCAAGGCGCATAACAGCCCCATCAAGGTCATCTCGAAGATCGAGAACCGCGAGGGCGTCGACAACATCGACGAGATACTGGAAGAGACTTACGGCGTGATGGTGGCCCGCGGCGACCTGGGCGTCGAGATCCCGGCCGAGAAGATCCCGGTGACGCAGCGCCTGATCGTCAAGAAGTGTATCGAAAGCAAAACGCCGGTGATCATCGCCACGCAGATGCTTCATACGATGATCTCCAATCCCCGTCCGACGCGGGCTGAGATCAGCGATGTGGCCAGCGCGATCTACCAGCGGGTGGACGCAGTGATGCTGAGCGGCGAGACGGCCAACGGCGAATACCCGGTCGAGGCGGTCGAGACGATGGCACGCGTGGCGGCCGAGATCGAGATGGACACGCTGCACAATGTGCCCGATATCGACCTGAACATGGTCAGGATCAACAATGAGATCACGGCTCAGTTGTCGCGCTCGGCCGTGCGGGCCACGGTCAACCTGCCGGTCAAGGCGATCGTGATCGATACGTTGTCGGGCCGTACGGGCCGCTACCTGTCGGCTTTCCGCGGCCAGAAACCGGTGTATGCTGTGTGCTACCGCAAGAGCGTGATGCGCCAGCTGGCGCTGTCGTACGGCGTATATGCGATCCACCGCGAGCCGGCCGAGAACCATGAGAGCTTCCTGCTCAGTATCCTTTATTACCTGGAGGATAAGAAGTGGCTTGGCAAGGAGGACCTGATCGTGGTGATCGGCGGTAGTTTCGGCGCGGCCAAGGGGGCGTCGTTCATGGAGATCGGCAATGTGCTGAATCTGGAGCATAAGGCGCTGAACCTGAGATAGGGGAGGCAGGCGTCTCCCGGAGGGAAGAGTTCGTGTTTATCGGGGTCTTCTGGGCGGTGGGCTTGTGGGGGCTTTTGCGGGGATGCAAAAGGAGCTGGCCGGAGGGCCTTCGAGGATAAATGCTTATGTCGGGTGCGATAAAAGGGAGTTCCCGTAGCGCGGGAACTCCCTTGTCTTTTTTCTTTTGGTGGGGTGTGAAGGTTGTCGGTTGTCCCGACGTACAGGGAGGTCGATCCGGTGGCTCCGAAACCATTCCTCTTTTTTTTGCCTGGATGCAAAGAAGCAAAAGATCAAGGCCTTTGCGGACTGACGTGACCCGCTGAGCGGCTCGGTTACCTGATCCGTAAAAACTCGATTTACGGCTTAAACGGTTTGTGTCTCGGACGGTACCCTTCGCCGGGCGGGTGCCCCGCATCGGTCCGCAGGGCCGATCGCCTGCCGGGAGCACGGATGCTATATGCCGTGAGATAAAATTGGGGAGAAGAAACTACGGAAGACAGGGAAAGCGATGGGAGGACCTGTCGCCTTTTTCGTATCTTTGACTCCTCTTAGACAGGATGCGCCTCGGACAAGCTCAAACAGGTTTGGCTTGCCTCTCGGCTTTCACTATCTTTGCAGAAAACAGGATGCGGTTCGGCAATCTTTTGGGAAACAAGTTTCCCTCCGATTGCTCTCACCTTTCACTATCTTTGACTCCGTCTTAGACAGGATGCGCCTCGGACAAGCGCAAACAGGTTTGGCTTGCCTCTCGGCTTTCACTATCTTTGTGCGGATGCTGCCGTTTTCGTCGTGCGGGAGGGCGGCGGAAAGCGCTTTGCGTTGTGCAAAGGGCAGGGGGACGGCAGGGGCGCGGTTGCGAGGAGCGAATAGTTGGTAAATCATGGAATTGAAAAATAAGGTGGTCAAAGGGGTATTCTGGAGCGCGGCCGAGCGTTTCGGGATGCTGGGGTTACAGGCGGTGATCTCGCTGCTGCTCACCCGCTGGCTCATGCCTGACGACTTCGGGGCGGTACTTGTGCTGACCTCGTTCTCGGTGGTCGCCAACCTGATCGTCGACAGCGGTTTCGCGCAGGCGCTGATCCGCAAGCAGGATGCCGATGCGACGGACTATGCCTCGGTTTTCTACCTGAACGTCGCGGTGGCCCTCGTGGGATATGCGGTGCTGACCGCCATCACGCCGCTCATCGCCGGCGAGTACGGCCCGCGCATGATCCCGTTGGGCGCCGTGCTGTTTCTGATCCTGCCTTTCAACGCGGTGGGCCTCGTGCAGAATACGATGCTCACCAAGGAGATGAATTTCAGGGCACTGACCAAGATATCGCTCACTTCGTCGACCGTGGCGGGCATTGTCGCGCTGGCGTTGGCTTTCACCGGTTTCGGCCCCTGGGCCATCGTCGCGCAACTCGTGCTTTACAGTTTGTGCCGGAGCCTGATGCTCTGCATCACACGGCGCTGGCGTCCCGGGGCGCCGTTCAGTTGGACGGCCGTGCGGGACCTGTTCCGTTTCAGCTCGAAACTGTTTGCAGCCGACCTGATCAACAATCTCTACGGCAGCGTGACGCAGCTTTGGGTGGGCCGGCTCTATGAGACGACACAGCTCGGCCTGTACGGGCAAGCGACCAAACTGCGCGACATGTTCGTCAGCTCGATCACCGGGGCGGTGCAGAACGTGACCTACCCGGCATTGGCCACGCTGCAGGACGATGCGCAGAGGCTCAAAGCGAGCTACCGCAAGGTGCTGATCGTGATCGCTTTCCTGGTTTTCCCGGCGATGGCCGGGCTGATCGCCGTGGCCGGGAATATGTTCCAAGTGCTGCTTAATCCCCGGTGGATGCCGGCGGTACCTTATTTCAGGATGCTGTGCCTGATCGGCGTGATGATGCCTGTGATCTCGGTAAATGCCAATGCCCTGAAGGTCAAGGGGAGGAGTAACCTGTTCCTGCGTCTGGAGATCGTCGGCAAGGCGCTGTTCGTCGGGGCGCTTCTGGTGACGATCCGCAGCGGCGTGGCGGCCATTATCTGGGGACAGGTGGTCTGCTCGGGCGTGACGATGCTGCTCGGCATGGCTGTGTCGGGGCGCCAGATCGGCTACCGGCTGGGCGAGCAATGCCGCGACCTGCTGCCCTATGTGTTGCTGGCCGGTGCCGTATGGGGCGCGGCGACGGGCGCGGATGTGTTGCTGGCGGGTGTCAATGCGTGGGCGGTGCTCGGCGTGCAGATCGCGGCCGGGGCGGCGACATATTTCCTGTTGTCGCTGGCGTTCCGGGTCGAAGCGTGGCGCGACGTGGCCGATATCGTCCGGGGGTTGGCGGGGCGTCGGTGAGCATGCGGAGTGTGAAGGTTACGGTTACGATCCCGGATATACCGGAACGCCGGACAGAGCTGCGCGGACTATGCACTGCATTGCCGCCGGGTGGCTGCGGAACGGGGGACGGCATGGCCGGGAACTGACCGGACGACGGGGGATGCCGGGAATTTAGAGGTGAAGACTTATGGTGACGAATCTGGAACATCTGGAACGCTGGGCGGTGCTCGTCACCGTGCACAACCGCGCGGACTACACGCTGCGCTGCCTCGGGCGGCTCTATGCGGCCGAGGCGGCGAGCGGGGGACGCGTGACGGCCGATGTCTACCTGACCGACGACGGATCGACCGACGGAACGGCCGGAGCCGTAGCTACGCAGTTCCCGCGGGTACGGATACTGCCCGCCGACGGGTCGCTGTTCTGGACCCGGGGGATGGTGAGGGCGTGGCGTGCGGCGGTCGGGGGCGACTACGACGCCTACCTGCTGCTCAATAACGACACTTTTCTGGGGCCGGAGAGCTTCGGCGAGCTCCTCGCGGCACAGCGCTATATGCGCGAGGCTTTCGGGACGGAGGGGATAGCGGTGGGCTGCACGTGCCAGGGCGTGGACGAGGGGGATGGGACGGCGGCTGTTGGGGGTGTGCTGCCCCGTCCGGGGGAGGCGCCGACCAGCTATGGAGGCAGCCTCGTTACCAACCGCCGGACGCTCGATATGCGTCTGATGGAGGCTGACGGGACCCACCGCATGTGCGACTTCGGCAATGCCAATGCGATGCTCGTCTCGCGGGCCGTGGTCGATCGGATCGGGATCATGTGGGACGGCTATGCGCACGGGCACGGCGATTACGAGTATACGCACCGGGCTCGGCGGGCCGGGCTGCCGGTCGTCACGACGCGCGGGTTCTGCGGCGTGTGCCGCAACGACCACCAGAACCGTATGGCGCTGCTGGCCCGGCTGCCGGTAGGCGCGCGATGGCGTTACCTGTGGCGTCCGTCGGGATACGGGTTGGCCGATATGCTGCGTTTCCTGTGGCGCAATTTTCCCTCCCGGATACCGGTGGTACTCTATGTCACGGCCAAGCGGCTGTGCGGGATCGACCCGCAGCGCGGCCGGCGTGAGCCGTAGCGCGGGGCTGCCCTGCGGCTGTCCCGTGGGCGCGACGGGATGCGGGCAGGCCGTTATTCACCGGATTGTTGCGCTCTTCGTGTACGTTATTGCTTTTTACTGCCTATCTTTACGGCCTATACGCCGGGTGCGGGAGTGGACCCGTATCCGGCCGGATGGTGAGGAAGTATGAGAAAAGTATATCTGGTTATGGTATGGGCCGCGTGGCTGGCGGTCGGATGCGCCGGGAGCGCGAAAGAGGGCAGGCCGGAGATGAGCGACCGGGAGAAGGCCCGGCTCAACGGTCCGGTGAAAAGCGTCGCCGAGATGCTGGCGCCTGCCGCGGAGTCGTTCGACGGCAAGATCGAGACCTATGAGCAGGTGATGTCGTTCGAGGATGTCACGGTGTTCAATGAGGCGGGCTGCCAGGTGATGTACAAGCATACGTACAACGGAGAGAGGACCGGGTACGGGGATATGCCGCTCGGCCTGGTGATGATGATGATCGACAAGGAGGTGAAGCGTACCTACAACGAGCATAACAAGCTGGTCGGGGAGGTGGAGGTTCGCGGCAGGCTGTCGGGGCCAGATAAAGATACGTCGAGGTACGTCCTGTCCTATTATGACGACGGGCTGACGCTGAGATCGAGCGTGAAGACCGAAACGGGAGCCTTTTCGAAGACAACGACCGAATTCGTGTGTAACGAGTTCGGCGACGGGGTGAGCGAAACTTCGTACCGGGTAAGCCGGTTTGATACCGCACGCCGGAAAGAGCATGAAACGCTTTTCAGGAACGAGTACGAGAACGGGCGCATGGTCGGGCGCGAAACGGTGACGACGCATTACGAGTACGACTATACGAAGCAGGAGGCGGTTTGTGCCGATAAGGAGCGGATCAGCGAGTGGTATGTATATGACAGGTCGGGGAACAGGGTCGAGACCCGGACGAAGCGCGATGCGCTGCCTTGCGACGGGCAGGCATACGGGCCGGCCGACACGGCCGGGTGCAGCCGGGAGTTGAGGCGATTCGACCGCGACGGGAATTGCCTTGAGGTGCGGACCTATATGGGCAATCGCCTGGCGGAAGAGCGGGTCGCCGCATATGACGACGCGGGCCGGGAGACGAGCTATACGATCCGGGATGGAGAGGGACGGCTGGAAAGCGAGCGGCTGACGACCTATGATGCCGATGGCCGCGTGCTGACAGTCTCGGAGCGTACGGGCGACGGGCAGCCCGTGCTGTCGAAATGGGTGTACGATGGCGATGGGGGTCTGGTCAGGACCGAGGCCCCGGAGATCACGGAGGAGGTCCGGGAGCGTGATGCCCACGGGAACTGGACGCTATGCTATCGGTACGATCCGTACGGCAAACTGATGGCTGTCCTGAAAAGGCAGATTAGGTATTTTGAGTAAAATGGCGTCGGCGCTGTGGGCGCAGAGGCGAAATAACAGGCCGGCCGGGTTTGAGAGAACCTGGCCGGCCTGTTGTTGTGTGGGGTATGGAAAGCGCGTGTGCGGAAGGGGGATGCTGCCGGGGAATTTGAAGTGGCTCCGTTCGGAGGCAGGCAGGGAGGCGGTCAGTACTCGCGGGGGCCCGTCTCGCCGCGCAGTACGCGCAGCGCGTTGAGGGCCAGCGCCTCCATCTCGTTCTCGCCGGGCATCGTGACCACCGGGGCGATCCAGCCGCTCATGCGCCGGATCCGGTCGCAGACCCATTCGCTGTGGGCAATGCCGCCCGTGATGAGGATGGCGTCGACGCGGCCTTCGAGCACGGCGGCCATCGCGCCGATCCACTTGCCTACCTGGTAGCACATGGCCTCCATGACGAGGCGGGCATGGTCGTCGCCGCGCTCGATCATGGCCAGCGCGTCGCGCGTGTCGTTGGTGCCGAGGTGGGCGACGATGCCCCCCTTGCCGCAGAGCATATGTTTCACCTCATCTTCCGTATATTTACCGCTGAAGCAGAGGGCTGCGAGCTGCCCTGAAAGCAGGCTGCCCGAGCGCTCGGGCGAGAACGGACCGTCGCCGTCGAGCGCATTGTTGACATCGATCACTTCGCCGTGGCGGTGCGCGCCGACCGAGATGCCGCCGCCCAGGTGGGCGATGACCAGGTTCAGCTCCTCGTATGATTTGCCGGCCTGTGCGGCATAGGCGCGGGCGATGGCTTTCTGGTTCAGCGCATGGAAGATCGAGACACGCCGGAACTCGGGGTGGCCGGAGATGCGGGCGACCTCCTGCAACTCGTCGACCACGACCGGATCGGCGATGAAGGCCTGCGCTCTGGGGATTTGGGCGGCGATATGGCGGGCCAGCAGGCCGCCGAGGTTGGAGGCGTGCTCGCCGAACGGGCTGTGGCGCAGGTCGTGCTCGAGCCGGTCGTTGACCGGGTAGGTGCCCGAGGGGATGGGGCGGACGAGACCGCCGCGCCCGATCACGGCGGAGAGGCTCTGCGGGTCGATGCCGCTCTCGCGCAGGGCGTCGAGGATCAGGCCGTGGCGGAACTCGAACTGGTCGGCCACACGGGCGTACGGAGCGAGCTCCCCGGCGCTGTGGCGGAGCGTGGTGCTGAAAATCTCGCGGTCGTTGTCGAAGACGGCGATCTTGGTCGAGGTCGAGCCGGGATTGATGGCCAGTATACGGTAAGTTTGCATGTTTGGTGTGGTTTTGTGGGTTTAACGGAAGAAGCTGGCGAGCAGCATGATGTTGAGCACGGTGACGATGGCGCCGATCGCGTAGAGCAGCCACTTGGTCGAGGTCCGGTTGCGGAAGCGGCCCATCACCCGTTCGGACGAGGTGAGGTAGACCTGTACGAAGACCGTGACGGGGAGTTGGATGCTGAGGGCCATCTGTGAGTAGATGAGGCCTTTGAACGGATCGGAGATCACGATGATAAGCAGGAAGGCCAGAATGAGCGACAGGACGACGCCCCAGCGCGAGTGGCTGTCCCTGATGTCGTAGGGCTCGCGGAACATGCCCGCGAAGATCGACCCTGCGGCCATGCCCGAAGTGATGGTCGAGGCGACGCCGGCGAAGAGCAGCGCGACGGCGAAGATAACCGTGGCATTGTTGCCCAGCAACGGACGGAGCAGCGAATCGGCCTGCTGGAGCTCGGAGACCGAGGTGCCGTTGGCGAAAAAGGTGGCGGCGGCCAATAGGATCATTGCGCTGTTGATGGCCCAGCCGATCACCATCGAGAGGATCGTATCGACGTATTCGTAGCGCAATTGCTTTTTGATCGTCTTGTCGTCCTCGAGGTCCCAGCGGCGGCTCTGGATGATCTCCGAGTGCAGGAAGAGGTTGTGGGGCATCACCACGGCGCCCAGGACGCTCATGATGATGACCATCGACCCGTCGGGGAATGAGGGCGTCACCCAGGCCCGTGCGGCGGCCGGCCAGTCGACCGTGACGAGCGAGAGCTCGTAGATGAACGAGAGACCGATGATCGAGACGAAGGCGATGATCCACCGTTCGATCAGCCGGTAGCTGTTGGTCAGCAACATGACGAGCACGAAGACCAGCACGAGCAGTGCCCCGATGCGCACCGGGACACCGAAGAGCATCTGCAGCGCGATGGCTCCCCCGAGCAGCTCGGCCAGCGAGGTCGAGACCGAGGCCAGCATCGCCGAGCCCAGGATCGTTTTTGACCAGACGGGCCGCAGGTAGGTCGTCGCCGCCTCCGAGAGGCAGAGACCGGTGGCGATGCCGAGGTGGGCGACGTTGTGCTGCAGGACGATCAGCATGACGGTCGAGAGCGTCACCATCCAGAGCAGGGCGTAGCCGTAGTCGGCGCCGGCGGCCAGGTTGGACGCCCAGTTGCCCGGGTCGATGAACCCGACCGTGACGAGCAGGCCCGGGCCGATGTAGCGCAGGATCTCGAGGCCGCCCGGACGGGGCGTGTGGCCTTTGCGGTCGAACTGTTTGCGGAGCGATTGAAGCAAGCGCATGGCTGAGAGTTTGATGATCGTTTTTTCGAAATGCCCTCCGGGCCGTTACTTTTGCCATCGCAGCAAAAGTAACCCCAAGGTCTACCGCTTATAAAACCGGCTAAAACCGGGCAGTCTGTCCGGGCGACGGCTAACTCCTCCTTATAGGCCTCGGCCGCTCACGCGTTTTGCGGCCTAACGTTCGTCGGACAGCAGCCGTCGCCTCCCCGTCCATCCTCCCCGGCTTCCGGGCACCGGTTTTGTCAGGCGGGACCGGGGATCGGCCCACCGGATCGGTTTGTACGCACTCTGCCGGCAGGCGATCGGCCAAGCGGCCGGCGTGGGCACCCGCTCCGCGAAGGCCGCCGCCCGGAGCCGCAGGCTGTCCGAGCGAAGCGAGTTTTGCGGCTCAGGACGGTGAGCGGCTAATGCGGTGGATACAAAGGAACGCAGCCTCATTATTCGGAGTCGCCGGAGCGACCTTCTTTTGCATCAAGGCAAAAGAAGTGGGGCGCCAGTGGCCGTCGGGCAGTTCTGTTGGGGTCAAGACGAAAAACAACCCTTTTGTCAGGGACGCTTTGGCCTGCCTGGGTCACGATGGTCTGCGACCTGCTTTGGCAGGTCGCCCGGTGAAAGGGTCGGGCGGCGTCCGGGCAGGGTTGCCCGCGGGGCGCTTTACCGGGCCGAAAGCGCGGCCAGCGCGATCGAGTAGAGCTTCGAGGCCTTGCTGTCGTCGCGCGAAGTCAGCACGCAGGGCGCCTTGGTGCCGACGACCATGCCGGCCAGCTCGGCGTGGGCCAGCTTGGTGGACGACTTGAAGAAGACGTTGGCCGCGTCGAGATTGGGGAAGAGCAGGCAGTCGGCATGGCCGGCCACGGGGCTGGTGAGCTTCTTGGTCCGGGCGGCCTCCTCGAACAGCGCCACGTCGAGCGCCAGCGGGCCGTCGGCCGTGACGCGCCCCAGCTGGCCGCGGTCGGCCATCTTGGCGAGGATCGCCGCATCGACGCACGACGGGATGCCGGGGAGCATCTGCTCGCTCGGCGCGATGAAGGCCATGCGGGGATTGTCGTTGCCCAGCGCTTCCGCCGTCCGGATCAGGTATTTGGCGATGGCCACCTTCTGGCTGAGCTCCGGGGCCGGGATGACCGCCACATCGCTTGCGAGCAACAGGCGCGGGTAGTCGGGGAGTTGGAGTACGACGACGTGGCTCAGCACGCCCTTGGGCGGAACGAGTCCGTACTCCTTGTTGAGGATGCCGCGCATGTACTTGTCGGTCGAGACGAGGCCCTTCATCAGGATGTCGGCCTTGCCCTCGTGGATCATCTGTACGGCCATGGCCACGCACTTTACATCGACCGATTCGGCGATGATCGTGAACTTGCCCTCGTCGATGCCCTCTTCGCGGCAGATGCGGCCGATCTCGGCCGGGTCGCCGATCAGCGTCGCGTCGACAATGCCGCGGTCGACCGCCTCGCCGACCGACTGGAGCGTGTGGCTGTCCTGCGCATAGGCGACCACGAGCCGTTTGCGGGGACGGCTGAGAACGGCGTCGATGATCTGGCTGAGTTTGGTAATCATAGGTTATTGCGTATTTACGGTTGAACGGTTTGTATATGCAGAGATTCCGCAGGGTCGGTAAAAACGAAAGCTCTCCGCCTGCGGTGCCGGAGAACTTTCATAACAGGAGTGGAGCGCAGGCGATCCCCGGCGGGACCGGGCGCGCTATTCGGAGCGTTTCTTGACAAGGCGGAACGTGTCGGCGGCGATCACCAGCTCTTCGTTGGTGGCGACCACGGCCACGGTGACCCGCGAGCCGGGCTTTGTGAGCACCTTGTCCGTACCGCGCACGCCCTCGTTGGCCGCCTCGTCGAAGGCCACGCCCATGAACTCCAGCTCGGAGCAGACATAGCTGCGCAGCGAGGGCTCGTTCTCGCCGACGCCGCCCGTGAAGACGACGAGGTCGACGCCACCCAGCTCGGCAGCGTAGGCGCCTACGTACTTCTTGATCCGCGTGTTGTAGATCTCAAGCGCGAGGATCGCGCGCTTGTTGCCCTCGCGGGCCGCCGCTTCGATATCGCGCATGTCGGATGAAATGCCCGTGATGCCCAGCACGCCCGACTTCTTGTTGATCATCTCGTGCAGGTCGTGGCGGTTGAGCTCGGCCTTGTCGCCGATATAGATCAGCGCTCCCGGGTCGACATCGCCGCACCGGGTGCCCATCACCAGGCCGTCGACCGGCGTGAAGCCCATCGAGGTGTCGATGGACTTGCCGTCGCGGATGGCGGTCACCGAGGCGCCGTTGCCGATGTGGCAGGTGATAATGCGCGAGTGCTCGAAGTCGATGCCCGTCATCGCGCAGGCCTTCTGGGCCACGTACTTGTGGCTCGTGCCGTGGAAACCGTAGCGGCGCACGCGAAGGTCCTCGTAATATTTGTAGGGCAGCGCGTAGATATAGCTCTTGGGGGGCATCGTCTGGTGGAACGAGGTGTCGAACACGGCCACCTGAGGAATGTTGGGCAGGATGTTCTCGATGGCGAGGATACCCTTCATGTTGGCCGGGTTGTGGAGCGGGGCCAGGTCGAAGCAGTCTTCGATATGCTGGAGCACCGTCTTGTTGACCACCACGCTGTCGTGGAAGTATTCGCCGCCGTGCGTGACGCGGTGGCCGACGGCCTTGAGCTCGGCCAGCGTCTCGATCACGCCGAACTGCTCGTCGGTGAGCAGCTGGAGGACCTGGCTGATACCGACCGTGTGGTCGGGGATGCTCCGGACGACTTCGTAGCGGGGCTTGTCGGCCGGCTTGTGGGTGATGATGCTGTCGGCGAGGCCGATACGCTCGACCTGGCCCTTGGCCAACAGCGTGTTCTCGGTGGCGGACTTCATCTGGATCACCTGGTACTTGATCGACGAGCTTCCGCAGTTTAAAACTAAGATGATCATAGCGTTATCTCTTTTATTTGGATTCTTCGTGGCGGCGCATGGCCTGGCAGGCGATGATGGCGACCACGCCGACGATGTCGTCGACCGAGCAGCCGCGCGAAAGGTCGTTGATCGGAGAGGCCAGACCCTGCAGGATCGGGCCGATCGCCTCGGCGTGTGCCATGCGCTGCACCAGCTTGTAGGCGATGTTACCCACTTCGAGCGAGGGGAAGACGAGTACGTTGGCGCGTCCGGCCACGCGGCTCCTGGGCGCTTTCTTGCAGGCGACGCCCGGGATGATGGCCGCGTCGGCCTGCAGGTCGCCGTCGATCTCGAGCGTGGGGTCCAGCTCGCGGGCCAGCCGCGTAGCCTCGGTCACCTTGTCGACCATCGGGTGGCTGGCCGAGCCCATCGTCGAGAAGCTGAGCATGGCCACGCGCGGCTCGAAGCCGCACAGGCGGCGCGCGGTGCGGCCGGTGATCACGGCGATCTGGGCCAGCTCCTCGGCTGTCGGGCACGGGGTGACGGCGCAGTCGGCAAAGACCATCTGGCCGTTCTCGCCGAACATCTTATCGGGCAGCGTCATCAGGAAGGCTCCCGAGACAACGCTCACGCCGGGCTCGGTCTTGACATACTGGAAGGCCGGGCGCAGCACATCGCTCGTGGCGCTGTCGGCGCCTGCCACCTCGCCGTCGGCGTCGCCCGCCTTGACCATGACGGCCCCCAGGTAGAGCGGCTTTTCGATCAATGCGCCGGCCTGATCGGGTGTGAGGCCCTTGGCGGCGCGCAACTTGAGCATCAGGTCGATGTAGCGCTGCCGGTCGGGGTTGTTCTTCGGATCGACGATGGTGGCCATGCCGATATGTTCGAGGTAGTATTCGGATGCCAGATGGGCGATCCGCTCAGGATCGCCGAGCAGGATGACCCGGGCGATACCTTCTTTAAGAATGACATCTGCGGCCTTGAGCGTCCGTTCCTCGGTCCCCTCGGGGAGTACGATGCGTTGCGGGTTGCGCCGGGCTTTTTCCTTGACAGATGTGATGAAATCCATGGTGTGTGTTATTTGAGCATATTAATTCGTGTTCCGAGCAATGTCCCGAGCCAGACGGCGGCCAGGCAGACCGTGACGCTCAGCAGAATGTTGCCGAGCGCGGCGAGGTGGCGTCCTGTGCCCAGCAGGCTGAACGTATCGGCCGAAAAGGTCGAGAATGTGGTGAACCCTCCGCAGAAGCCGGTGATCAACAGGTAGTAGAGCGCGTTGCCGCCGAGCAGCTCGAGCAGCATGCCGATCAGCAGCGATCCGGCGATGTTGACCGTGAGCGTGGCGACCGGGAACGTGGTGTTGAGCCCCAGCGAGATAATAGCCACCGAGACCAGGTAGCGCAGGACGCTGCCGGCGAAGCCGCCGAGCCCGACCCAGAGTATGTTGCAGATCATCGCCTGTCTCCTTTCCGGTTAATTTCCCACAAAAGTAGCGTTTTTGCTGCGAACGCCCAAGAAAAAAAATGATTAAAAAGTCGGAATCGCTGTTATAAAATAAACACATAGCGAAAAAGTAAATTTGGGTAAAACGTAGCGAATTAGCTGATACAGCGTTCGTTACGCTTTGTTTTTCTATGGGACAGAGCCAACGAAATACCACCTCGAAGCCAAACAGCGCAGAAGTTCAGT
>JAFQJK010000079.1 GCA_017415005.1 Rikenellaceae bacterium | reverse complement strand
GGACCGTCGACCGCCTGCTCGGACGGCCCGAGGGAGCCTCCCTCGACCTGATCACCTACGTCGCAGACCGTGCCGGACACGACCTCAGGTACGCCATCGACAGCTCGAAACTCCAGCGGGAGCTCGGATGGGAACCATCCCACCAGTTCGAGGAGGGTATCGAGAAAACAGTCGGGTGGTACCTCCAAAACCAACTGTGGCTCGATAACATATCTTCCGGACAGTACGAACTGTACTACCAGAAAAGGTACAGAAAAGCATAGGCAAGCAAAATATCAACAATCACATAAGATACAATGAAGAAAGTATATTTGGGCATGACCGCGGACATCATGCACCCGGGGTTGATTCAGATCATCCGGGAAGCGGCCAAATACGGCGACGTGACGATCGGCCTGCTGACCGACAAGGCCATCGCCTCGCACAAGCGCCTGCCGTACCTGACCTACGACCAGCGCAGGCAGGTGGTCGAGAACATCAAAGGCGTGGCCGAGGTGGTCCCGCAGGACGACTGGAGCTACGTGCCCAATCTGCGCAAGTACAAGCCCGACTATATCATCCACGGCGACGACTGGAAGACCGGTCCGCTCAGGGAGATCCGCAACGACGTGTTCGAGGTCATGAACGAGCTCGGCGGCAAGGTCATCGAGGTGCCCTATACGCAGGGGATCAACTCCTCGTCGCTCGACAAAGAGATGAAAGCGATCGGCACGACGCCCGAGGTGCGGCTCAAGTCGCTGCGCCGCCTGATCGATGCCAAGCCGATCGTCCGGATACTCGAGGCGCACGACGGCCTGTGCGGCCTGATCATCGAGAATATCTCGGTCCAGAAGGGCGACCGGGTACAGGTGTTCGACGGTATGTGGTCGAGCAGCCTCACCGACTCGACCAGCAAGGGAAAGCCCGATATCGAGGCCGTCGACCTCACTACACGCCTCCAGGACCTGAACAACATCCTCGAATGCACCACCAAGCCGATCATCTTCGACGGCGACACCGGCGGCAAGATCGAGCACTTCACCTTCACGGTCCGCACCCTCGAGCGGCACGGCATCTCGGCCGTCATCATCGAGGACAAGGTCGGGCTCAAAAAGAACTCGCTGTTCGGGACCGACGCCGTCCAGACCCAGGACACCATCGAGGGATTCTCGCAGAAGATCAGGGCCGGCAAGGAGGTGCAGGTCACCAAGGACTTCATGATCATCGCCCGGATCGAGAGCCTGATCGCCGGCAAGCCCGTGGCCGATGCGCTCGAACGCGCTTACGCCTACGTCGAGGCGGGCGCCGACGGGATCATGATCCACAGCAAGGACAAGTCGGGCGAGGACATCCGCGAGTTCTGCCAGGCATTCCGCCAGAAGGACGCCTACACGCCCATCGTGGTCGTCCCCACCACCTACGACCATATCCCCGAGCAGACGCTGCAGGCATGGGGCGCCAATGTCGTGATCTACGCCAACCATATGCTGAGGGCGGCCTACCCCGCGATGGTCCGGGTCGCCACGACGATCCTCGAGAATGAGCGCGCCCAGGAGGTGCGCCCCTACTGCATGCCCATCAAGGAGATCCTCGAGCTGATCCCCGGAACCAAATAGCCCAGACGCCATGATCACTCCTGCTTTTTTCGTATCTTCACTGAAGCGCCACGGGATCGATTTCTACGCCGGCGTCCCCGACTCGCTGCTCAAGAACCTCTGCGCCTACCTGGCCGACCACCTCGACGCGGCCCACAACATCATCGCGGCCAACGAAGGCGGAGCCGTGGGGCTGGCAGCCGGCTACCACCTGGCCACCGGCCGCATCCCGGCGGTATATATGCAGAACTCGGGCGAGGGCAATGCGGTCAACCCGCTCGCCTCGCTCACGGACGGCGACGTGTACCGCATCCCGCTGCTGCTCGTGATCGGGTGGCGCGGCGAGCCGGGCATCAAGGACGAGCCCCAGCACAAAAAGCAGGGGAAGATCACGCTGCCGCTGCTCGAGGTGATGGGCATCCCCTACGCCGTGCTCTCGGACCGCGAGGACGAGGCCGCCCGGCAACTGGACGAGGCCGCGCGCCGTATCGGCGAGACCGGCGAAGCTTACGCCCTGGTCGTCCGCAAGGATACGTTCGACACGTACAAGCTCGCGGGACGGACCGACCCTCAGTTCCCGCTCGGCCGCGAGGAGGCCATACGGACAGTGGCCGCATCGCTCGACGCTGCGGACGCCGTGGTCTCGACCACGGGCATGATCTCGCGCGAGCTGTTCGAATACCGCGAGAGCGCCGGACAGGGACACGGACGGGACTTCCTCACGGTCGGCTCGATGGGGCACGCATCGCAGATCGCCCTCGGCATCGCGCTCGAGCAGCCCGACCGGCGGGTCTGCTGCTTCGACGGCGACGGGGCCGTGCTGATGCACATGGGATCGCTCGCGATCACCGGGTCGCTCAAGCCCCGGAACTATCTCCACGTCGTCTTTAACAACGGCGCGCACGACTCGGTCGGCGGCCAGCCCACGGTGGGCCTGGCCATCGACCTGCCTGCGATCGCCATCGCGTCGGGCTACCGCAAAGCCCTTGCGGTCAGCACGAAGGAAGAGCTCGAAAAGGCGCTTGCGGCCATACCCGACGAGGAGGGTCCGCTGCTGCTCGAGATCAAGGTCCGCAAGGGCAACCGCAAGGAGTTGGGGCGGCCGACCACCACCCCGATCGACAATAAACTGGGGTTCATGGACTTTATGCAACGCAAATAACGAGACGAAACACTCCTCCCCGGAGCGGTCCCGCTCCGGACGCGGCTGACAGGAAGCTCTCCCGGCACGGCCGGATCACCCTAAAACCGACGTAACGATGCCAGGCAAACTGATCGTACTTTCCGATATCCACGCCAACCTTTCGGCCCTGCAGGCCGTCACGAACGACTTCAGGCGCCGCTACCGGCCCGACGGCCTCGTGCTGCTCGGCGACCTGGTCAACTACGGCATGCGCCCCAACGAGGTGATCGGCGAGATCGCGCGCCTCGGGGACGAGTACCCCATCGTCTGCAACCTGTGGGGCAACCATGAGGCCGCCCTCGTCGAAGGGGGCCTCGAGCGATTCGCCACGGACCGGGGCCGCGAGGTCCTGCGGTACACGCGGTCGATCCTCACTCCCGAGTCGCGCCGCTACATCGAGCGCGAGATGGACACCCCGTCGCGCGCCGAGGCCACGATCGCCGGACGCAACGTGCTGATGGTCCACGGCGATATCGACGACCCCCGCTGGGGCAAGCTCACGGCCGACAGGACCGGCGACGAGCGCTATGCACCCTACGACTACGTCCTGGCCGGACACACGCACATCCCGCTCCATGCCGAGCAGCTCTTCAGGCACGACGATCCCGCGATGCGCAACCGCAAGCGGACGGTGTTCCTCAACCCCGGATCGGTCGGCCAGCCCCGCAACCACAACCCGAGGGCGCAGTACCTGTACCTCGACCTGCTGACCGGCGAGGCGCACCACAATGCCGTCGCCTACGACATCGGGGCCGAGCAGGCGCTCTACGACGGCACGGTAGCGGACTTCTACCGCGAACGGCTCGGCAAGGGAATATAAACGACATTACGAAATATGACCATGAGTAAAAACCTGTATGTAATCAGCGGCGCGACCGGCATGACCGGCAACGAACTGGCCCGCCAGCTTCTCGCCAAAGGGCATGTCGTCGTGGGCTTCGACAACTTCTTCGCCAGCTCGGCCGACACGATCCGCGATATCGCGGACAATCCCGATTTCCACTTCGCAGCGTACGACCTCAACGACGCGGGGCAGATGGAGCAGATCGCAAAGCTCGTCAAAAAGCTGCAACCCGGATGCTCGCGGACCCTCTACATCAACTGTGCGGCCGTCGTCCACACCGAACACTTCTACAAGGTGGAGGAGACCTTTACGACCAATGTGCTGGGGATGCGCTCATTCCTCGGACAGGCCATCGCAGCCGGTGCCGACACCTACATCAACTGCTCGACCTCGGAGGTCTACTCGATGCAGTCGTGGAACGAGAACGGCGGTGTCGGCGAACAGGACTATCTCGTACTGGCCACGGCCGAACACAGCCAACGGACCAGCTACGCCACCGGCAAGCTGATGACCGAGTTCTTCATGAAGGATGCCGTCGACCGGGGCCTGATCCGGGGCTGCTCGATCCGCTTCGCCAACGTGTACAGCCGGCACGAGCGGTTTGCCAAGCACATCATCCCCCACATCATCGACCAGCTCGCGGCAGGGCGCGAGGTCGTACTGCTGGAGAACTCGAAGACCAACAAGCGCACCTTCCTGCACAACATTGACAGCTGCCGGGCCGTGCTGGCCCTGATGGACACCGAAGCGGCGCTCGACGGCTCGGTATACAACGTGGCCACCGACGAGGAGGTCTCGATCATCGAGCTGACCCGCATGATCGCCGACCGCATGGGGATCGCCGACCCCCGGATCGTGTTCGAGGGATACCGCGCCTCGGACCCCGAACGCCGGCTCCTGAACACGGAGAAGATCCGCGCGCGGACGGGCTGGAACCCGATCATCACGCTGGCGGACGGGCTGGACATGTGTATCGAAGAGCTGCACAAGGCATGAAAACGCTGATCGTCACCGTTGCGGGAACAGCGACCCGCTTCAACCGCGACACCGCGGAGCCCACGCTCAAGTGCCTCTACTACGAGGAGTCGCCCGAGTACGCGCTGCTGAGCCAGATCCTGGCCAAAACCGCCGGATACGACCGTCTGGTGATCGTCGGCGGCTACCTCTTCGACAAGCTCGGGGAGTTCGTCGACCGCCACCTCGGCCGCTACCGCGACCGGATACGCCTCGTCTGCAACGAACGATACGACACCTACGGCTCGGGATACAGCCTGATCCGGGGGATCGGGGCCGTCGAAGACCCGGACGGCGAGGTGCTCTTCGTCGAGGGCGACCTCTATTTCGACAGCGCGAGCTACGAGCGGGTGCTCAGATCGGAACGGAACGTCATTACGGTCAACCGCGAGTTCATCCTCGCCGAAAAGGCCGTCGCCCTCTACGTGGACGAGGCGGGAGAGCCGCACTACATCTACGACACCAGCCACCGGAGCCTCGCGATCCCCGAGCCGTTCCGGGCCGTGTACAACTCGGGCCAGATCTGGAAATTCCGGTCTGCGGACCGGCTGCGCAGGGTCGTGGCCGCACTGAGCCCCGAACAGGAGCGGGGCACCAACCTCGAGATCGTCCAGGGCTATTTCGCCGGGCTTCCGGCCGAGGAGACCGAGTTCGTCCCGATCGAAACATGGTATAACTGCAACACCGTCGCCGATTACCGGAACGTTCACGCAATCATCAAACGCCAATAAACCAAAGCATGCAAACCCTTCAGGATAAGCTGCAAAAGCTGCAGCGCAAGACAACGGCCGGCGAGACGGTCACGGTGATGATCGTCGGACTGGGCAGCGTCGGCCTCTACCTGCTCGACTATCTGGTCGGCATGGCCGACCCGCGGCTGGAGATCGTCGTGGCCGGGCGCGACGCGAAAAAAATGGAGTCGGACGTCAATATCGTACGGACAGCCGCCGCGATCCGCGGCACGCTGCGCAGCCGTATCACGATCGCCGGGGGCTGCGACCTCGAACGGGTCGAAAGCATCGCCTCCATCCTCGGGCAATACCGTCCCGACCTGATCATCAACAGCAGCCGCGTATTCGCGGGACTCAAGTACGGGACCATCTCGTGGCACAACCTGCGGGCCTACGGCATCTGGACACCGCTCTCAGTCCGCTATGCCAAGAACATCATGGAGGCCCACGAACAGGCCGGATGCGGCGCCATCGTGATCAACACCTCCTATTCGGACGCGGTCATCCCGTGGCTCAGGTCGGCCGGGCGCGCCTACCCCGACTTCGGAAGCGGCAACCTCAACCACCTGATCCCGCGCATGAAATTCCACCTCGCCGACCGGTTCGGGATCGACAACCTGAACGACATCGACGTGACGCTGGCCGTGAGCCACTTCCACGACGTAGTGATCAGCAAGGAGGGACAGGCCGAGGGGCAGGACATCCTGCTCGCAGCGTCGTACCGGGGCGGAGAGCTACGCTTCGACCGCGACGAGCTGCTGCGCGCCTGCCGGATCGCGATGCCCACCGACCAGAAGCGCAACATGATGAACGCGTCGAGCAACTTCAACATCATCGAGTCGATCCTCGGCGCCATCCGCGGCGGCGAGTGCCGGAAAGTACACTCGCCCGGGGTACTCGGCGAGATCGGCGGCTACCCCTTCCTGATCGACGCCAGCCGCGGCCCCGCGGAGGCGCGCTTCGACACGGCGCGCTTCACGATGGAGCAGATGCGTGAGGCCAACCGACGGTCGATCTACCTCGACGGTATCGAGGACGTCCGCGAGGGTACGCTCTACTACACGGACGAGCTGCTGGCCAAAGCGGACAAGGCATTCGGCGTCCGGCTGCCCAAGACCGTTCGCTTCGACGAGATCGAGCCCGTGGGCGAGTTCATCATCGAGCGGATCATCCGCCCGAACGCACAATAAACGAGAACAACCACACGAACCGATGGGACAACACAAGATCATAACATGCACAGGATACGGCGGAACGGGATCGAGCGTCATAACCGACCTGCTGAAGGAATACGACAACGTAAAGAGCACGGGCTGCTTCGAGCTCTCGATCGCCCACGAAATGGATGGCATTTCGGACCTGCAACATTATATCGTCGACGACTTCAACCGCAACAAGGTCTCCGAGGGCCTCTACCGTTTCCGGCGCCTGACACGCTTCGTCCAGCGGGGGTATGACCGGCAACTCGGCGGTCTGTTCACGCCGGCCGCCAAACAATACCTCCGGGAACTGGAGGACCTCTGCTGGCAAGGATCGTCGCACCTGCACATGCGGCGCGGCTCGCGGCTGAACATGTACGCATGCCATGCCATGCCCGCACATATCCAGATGCTCCTGCACAAACTGCGGCCCTTCACCCCGCCCTACGAGTACGCACCCCGGCACCGCAAGCACCCGATGTCCATGTCGTACGGCGAAGCCCGGTTCTTCGAGGCGACGCGGCGGTTCTACACCACGCTGTTCGACGGACTGGACCCGCAATACGAATACGAGTACCTCGCCCTGGACCAGTTGGTCCCCCCCAACAACCTGGAACGGTACACCCGGTATTTCGACAACATCAAAACAATCGTGATCGACCGGGACCCCCGGGACCTCTATCTGCTCAACAAGCTCTTCTGGAAAGAGGGGTGGATACCGACGGACAGTACGGAGGTCTTCATCAAATGGTTCGAACTGATCCGCCGTCACCGTGAAACGGAACAGTCCGACCCGAGGCAGGTCCTGCACCTGCGTTTCGAGGACTGCCTCCTCGACTACGACGCGACCGTCGCACGGATCGAAACGTTCCTGGGGATCGGCGCGGAACACCACGTCAGGCCCCGCACCGTATTCAGCCCCGACCGGTCGGCCAAGAACTTCCGGCTGTGGGAGCGCTATCCCGGACACGACGCCGAGATCGCAACTATCGAGCGCGCGTTAGGCCCGTATTGCTATGGGACTCGCTAAGAACTTTACATACAAGTCGATCCTCAACTTCTTCAGCATGATAATGCCCGTCGTTATCATGCCCTACGTATATCGTAAGCTGAACCCGGAAAGCATCGGCTACATCGAGTACGGGACCACCTTCATGACGTACTTCTCGATCCTCGGCATGCTCGGGATCTACAACTACGGATTGCGGGAGATCAGCAAGATCAAAAACAACCTGAGGGAGGCCAACACGACATACAACAGCCTGTTCTTCATCGGGTTGTTCTCAAACCTGGCCGCCCTTATCCTGTATATCGGCTTTATCCTGGTCACGATCCACGACCGTACGCTGGCCTCGGTCATGCTGATCCTCGGCGGCAACCTGGTCGCCAATATCTTCAACACCGAATGGCTGAACGAAGCGTTCGAGAGCTTCAGGTTCATCACCGTCAAGACCATTGCGATCCGGTTGCTGAGCATAATCTGCATCCTGCTGTTCATCCACGACAACAGCGATATGTATATCTATGCCTTCATTACGGTCGCCGTGCTGCTGGCCAACAACCTGGCCAGCTTCCTCTACGTCAAAAGGCGGTTCCGGCTGAATATCAGCAAGTGCCAGGTCCGGCAGCATCTCGTCCCGCTGCTGGTCGTACTGGTCCTCAACAACACCTTCATCCTGTACGGGAACCTGAACCGCACCATGCTCGGCATATACACGGGCACGGACGCCGTGGCGTTCTATAGCGTGGCCAATAAGGTGATGGCCGTGATCTACTCGTCGATCATGGTCATCATGTACGTGTCGTACTCGCGGCTCTCGTTCCTCGTCAAGAACGATTACGAGGCCTACAAGGCCACCCTGAAAAAGATCGTGCGGGTGACGTTCTGCATCGTATGCCCGGTCTCGATCGGACTATGTATGCTCTCGCCCGAGATCATCTACTACTTTGCCGGCAAGCAGTACCTGCAGACGGCACCCGCCCTGCAGGTGTTCTCGCTCTACATGATCGTGACAGCCTGCCTGAGCATCCTGAACCACCAGGTGATGTTCATCAACGGGAAAGAGAACCGGTCGGTCATCTTCTTCCTCATATTCGGTGTCGTCAACATGGGATTCAACTTCCTGCTCCGACACAACCTGACCCCGGCCCTATCGATCCTGTCGACGATGACGGCAGAGGTGCTCCTGATCGTGACCACGCTGATCTTCGTCAGGAAAAAGCTGGGCATCTTCTCCGAAATCATCAACCTACCGAACCTGCGGTACCTGCTCATCTCGCTACTCTTCATCCCGGCCATTTACCTGGTCAAGGCATATGTCCGCAGCGGCATCGGTATCATCGGCCTGTCGCTGCCGCTATGCGGCCTTATCTATGCCGCGTTCCTCTATTACAGCCGGGATGCCGTACTCCAGCTGCTGAGGGATAAGATCCGCGAACAGCTCCCCGCCAGGTTCCACAGACCGGACAATTAGGCCGGCCGGTTACGCCCCGGCGCCGGGTCCGGCCGCAAAGCGACCGGCAATGGGCGTAAAGCGCCCCAACATATTCCCGGACACCTCCACACGAACACCACCCAGATGGCTATTTCGGCAACGCTAAAAGCAGGGCACCACCCGATCAGTAAGACAAAAGTACTGGTCGTGGCACTGTTCATCATCTATCCGCTCGGGGCGCTTCCCTTCATCCTGATCGAGATCTACAACCAGAAGAAATACGCCTTCACGCTGCTCGCGCTGTTCATGGGACTATGTTCCATACTCATGGCCCCGTCGGGCGACCTGTACCGCCACACGATGAACTACATAGCCTTCAAAGGCATGGACTTCCCGGAGCTGATCGGGACATACATCAAATTCGATTTTACGCTCTATACCGTCAGCTTCCTGCTCGCCAAGCTCAGCCTCCATTTCGAGCTGGCCCGCGGCTTGTTCGCATTTGTCGGCTTCCAGTGCATATTCTGGGCCTTCAGGGACGTAGTAAAGCACAATCCTACGCTGCAGGCCAGCCGCAAATGGTGTTTCATCGGTTTCCTGGTCGCTTTCTGCGTCACGGACTTCTTCATCCTGACGCTCGGCATGCGGCACGGGCTGGCCACCTACCTGATGGTCTTAGGCATATACAAACTCTTTCGCTGCAGGCAGGCCAACGGGTGGTGCTTCGTCATACTGTCAGGGCTTACCCACTTCGCACTGGTCCCGTTCGCAGCACTGGCTGTCGTCATGCGGGTCTTCCCGTTCCGGCTGAACAAATGGTTCGTCATCGCGATCTCCGGCTTCATCATCATATTCAGCACGACGATCCTCGAATCGGTGATCAATGCGCTCGCACTCCCCGAAATGGTGAAACAACATGCGCTGTACTACGTCTCGGGATACTGGGGAAACGAGTTCCTCGAAGACCGCTCTCAACTATACCGGATCTACCGGGTCTTGTACCAGCTCGTGATCTACCCGCTGATCGTCGTATTCTTCATTAACTACAAGGCCAAGACCTACACCCCTTTCAAAGGATTCCTGATGGCCGGGAGCCTGCTGCTGTTCCTGACTTTCCCGCTCAGCGAGGTCTTCGCCCGTGTGGCAGCCCTGATGCTGCCGCTCTACGTTTTCGACCTGCTGCTCGGATTCACGCTTACGAAACCGGCCATCCGCTGGATGAGGATCATCGTGTTCTTCACCTGCATCTCGATCTGCAGCCAGGTCTACTCATTCCGCAGGCACCTGATCCACCTGTCCCGGATACATGCACTGGCTTACTCCCCGGCACCCTGCATCCTGTGGCAGACATTCGACGAACGCTGGATCCACAAGCATATTAACCCGGATGGCTCGTTCGACTCCTGAGCCGGCCATTCCATATCCAAAATACCATCTATGAAAGTGACTATCGGAGTCCCCGTTTACGGGGTAGAGCGATACATTGAAAAATGTGCGCGCACGCTTTTCGGCCAGACTTTCGACGACATCGAATATATTTTCGTGGACGACTGCACGCCGGACCAAAGCGTAGAGGTGCTGCAACGAACCCTGGCGGACCACCCCGAACGCAAGGAGCAGGTCCGGATCGTGCGCCACGACCGCAACCGGGGTGTCTCCTCCGCCCGGAACACGGTCCTCGAACAGGCGACGGGCGAATATATCCTGTTCGTCGACAGCGACGACTACCTCGAACCCGATATGGTCCGCGAACTGCACGATACGGCAGTCCGCGAGGATGCCGACATGGTCGTCTGCGACTTCCGGTACATCTATGAGGACAGCGGCAGGATAGCGCACGTCCCTTTCGCCCCGGACCGGCGGATGTATATCCGGCAACTCCTGTGCAGGCAGTCCAATGTCGGGATATGGCATCGCCTGTGCCACCGCTCGCTCTACGACTCGCTCCGGTTCGTCGACGGCCTGAATGGGGTCGAGGACTATGTGATCATTCCGATCCTGGCCTACCGTGCCCGGCATATCGTGAAGCTCGACAGGCCGCTCTACAACTACGTCAAGTACAATCCGAGCTCGTTCACCAGTACGATCAACGAAAAATATGTCGAGCGTGTCGACCGCGCCATGGAGCTCCTGCGGGAGTTCTTCGGCAGCATCCCCGACGCCGCGGACTATACGGACTGTTTCGACAGGATGAGGATGGTCAACAAGGCCAAGTTCCTCGCGGGAAGCGACCGCAAGCTCCGCAAACAGGTCGCCGGCATGTATCCCGGGGTCGATTACCGGCGATCGGGCCTCCCGCTGGCACAGCAGGCTATCCTCGCGCTGGCCGACCGTAAGATGTGGACCCTGCTCGACGGCTATCTCCGGACAGGCAAACGGATCAAAAAACTAATCTCCAGATAACCCGATGAAAAAAACCGCCCTGCTCGCAGCCTGCAATCCGAACTACGGAAGCCTGCTCCAATCGTATGCCCTGCAGCAATACCTGCACCGGTCAGGAGTGCAAACCGAGATCATCGTCTATACGCACAGGCCGCTGTCACGGCAGCTCGTCCGCCTGTTCAACCTGCCGCTGCTGAAGATGAAATCCAAAATGGTCGCCCGGGACCTCCGCTGCCGGATCTTCAGGCCCGGACTCCATGCCCTCATGCAGCAGCGCCTCGGCAAGTTCCGGGAGTTCCGGGACCAGCGCCTGGTCTTCTCACAGGAACGGTATCCCGACCGGACGGCCCTCGAACGCGGCACCGGACACTACGCCGCATTTATCCTGGGCAGCGACCAGGTCTGGAACCCGATCAACCTCGGCACCGATTTCTACACGCTGAACTTCGTGCCGGACCAAATGCTCAAGATCACCTATGCCCCCAGTTTCGGCGTGGCGCGCATCCCCTCGTCGCAGGTGCGCAGGACGAAGCACTACCTCGACCGGATCGACCATATCTCCGTGCGCGAAAAATCGGGGCAAGAGATCGTCCGCGAGATCACCGGGCGCGAAGTGCCGGTCGTCTGCGACCCGACGATGCTCGTCGACCGGGAGCTGTGGGACGAACTGAAAGGCGACAGGCCGGTGGTCGAAGGCAAGTACATCTTCTGCTATTTCCTGGGAAACCGGAAAGACATCCGGGACTTCGCCGACCGGGTCAAAGCCGAGACAGGGCTGCGGATCGTCGCGCTCCAGCATCTCGACGAATTCGTAAGGTCGGACTGCGCCTTCGGCGATATCAGGCCCTACGACATCGGGCCGGCCGAGTTCGTCAACCTGGTGAGCCATGCCGAGATCGTGCTGACCGACTCGTTCCACGGGACGATCTTCTCGATCCTCTACGAACGGCCGTTCTTCTCGTTCGGCCGGTTCGCCGCATCGCGGCCGAAGTCGGAATCGACCAACTCGCGCATCGACTCGATCCTGGGAACGATCGGGCTCGCCGACCGGAAGCTGGCAGGCAACGAAGAGGCCGCACCATGCCTGGCCCGCACGATCGATTACGGTCCGGTCCGCGCGAGGCTGCAGGATTACAGGGCCTCGTCGCGCGCTTATCTCGAACGTGTCATTGCACTGATCCCCCGCTCGGAATGATCGTCATAACGGACAAAGAAAAATGCTCGGGATGCGCGGCCTGCCTCAACATCTGTCCCTGCAACGCGATCTCGATGAAGCCCGACGCAGAAGGATTCGACTACCCGGCGGTCGCAACCGACCTGTGCGTCGAGTGCGGCCTGTGCCTCAAAGTGTGCCCGCTGCTGCACGAGCGGAAGATCGAAGAACGGACCCGGGCCTTCGTCGTCCAGCACAGTGACGAGCGAACTCGGCTGGAAAGCAGCTCGGGAGGCGCATTCAGCGCGATCGGGGAATGGGTGACCGCACAGGGGGGCGTCGTCTACGGGGCTGCGTTCACCCCCCGGTTCAACGTCGTACACGCGGCAACGGACAAACCCGAAGAGCTCGGAAAGTTCAGGGGCTCCAAATACGTCCAGAGCGAGATCGGACACACGTTCCGCGCCGTCAAGGCACACCTGAACGAGGGGCGCATGGTCTGCTTCAGCGGAACCCCCTGCCAGGTCGAGGGACTCGTCAGGTACCTCGGCAAGCCGTACGAACGCCTGATCACGGTCGACCTCGTCTGCCACGGCATCCCCTCGCCCAAGATATGGCGCAAATACCTCGACTTCCAGGAGCACCGGTACGGGAAGATCGAGCAGATCGGCTTCCGGGACAAGCGGTACGGCTATGCCGGATCGACCATGGCCATCCGCTATGCCAGCGGCAGGCAGTCGTTCCACGGCCGCGAGCTGCAATTCTTCAAAGACACCTTCTTCCGGGACCTCTCGACGCGGCCGGCCTGCTACAACTGCCATTTCAAGACCGTCGAACGGCTGGCCGACATCACGCTGTACGACTGCTGGCACACGGCCAGATTCGACAAGGCGCTGGACGACGACAAGGGAAGCACCTTCCTGCTGACGCATACGCCGAAAGGGGAACGTGTCGTCGAAGGGATCAAGCCTTATATCCGGTACTGCGAAACCCCGACGGCCGAAGCCATCGCGACAGACGGGAAAATGGCGGTCACCTGCATCGCCCGTAACCCGCGACGGACCGAATTCTTCGCGGACGCCGACCGGCTGACCGTCCCCGAACTGATGCACAAGTACCTCCCGGTCACCTTCAAACGGAGGATGACGCTGCTGCTCAAGCCGCTCCTCTACCGGACCGGGCTACTGAAAGTCCTGAAAAGACTCATGTGACCAAACTGCCAAGATGAAAATAGCATTTATCCTGCCCTCCCTGGCCAACACAGGCCCGGCGATCGTGGTCCGAGACCTATGCACCGGCCTCGCGCAGGCCGGCCACGTGTGCAAAGTGTTCTATTTCGACGATGAGGCGGAGCTCGGAATGCCGTGCCCGACCGAGCGGATCGCGTTCCGGAAGGCCATCGACTTCGCGGCCTGGGATGTCGTGCACAGCCATATGCTGCGCCCCGATGTCTACGTCTGGTATCATACCCGGGGCAACAAATATCCCCATACCGCCTTCGTCACTACCCTGCACAACCCGATCGACGCCCGTATCCTGCGGCTGACATACAGCATTCCCAAGTCCCTGCTCAGCCAATGGGCGTGGAAAATCGCGCTGCCCCGTTTCGACCGGGTGATCGCCTTGAATGGCGCCCTGCGGCAGAACTATCTCAAAACGGTCGCGGCCGAGCGCCTGGCCATCATTTTCAACGGCCGGGACATCCGCCCCGGAGAACCCGCAGACGAAGGCGACAAATACCGGATACTGGACCTGAAGCAACGGTACACCGTGATCGGGACGACCTCCGGGATCAACCGGCGGAAAGGACTCGAACAGATGGTCCGGGCACTCGCCGACCTGCCCGGCTATGCTTTCGTCGCCGTGGGCGACGGCCCCGAACTCGGGAACCTGCAAGCCCTGGCCGACGAACTCGGGGTCGCGGAGCGATGCCTCTGGACAGGATACCGGGACGATGCCGCCAACTACCAACCGCTGTTCGACATCTTCGTCATGTGCACCCGCTCGGAGGGCTTTCCGCTGGCGCTGATCGAGGCAGCGGGCCACGGGATTCCCGCCGTGCTCTCCGACATCCCGGTCCTTCGCTCGGTCATCAGCGACCGGGAGGCCGCCTTCTACGAGCTCGACAACATCGCATCGCTGGTCAGCGCGGTCGGGAAAGTGGCAGCCCACCGAAAACAATACGCCGACCGTATCCACAACTACTATCGCGCCACCCTCACGCTGGAAGCCATGACCCGTGCCTACCTCGACGTATACCAGGCGGTCCTGCAAGCCAAGCGCGGACATGCCGGGTGACACCTGATACACCGTTACCGACCACACCAACAATCCCTCCTGACAACATCTATGAAGCTCCGTAACCACTATTCATTCACGGCCAAAGCACGCCTGGCATACTGGCTGCTGCGGACGCGGCTCCTGTGGCCCCAGGCCCGGCTGATCCGGTTCCCCTTCGACCTTCGCGGCAAACGCTTCGTCGACCCCGGGACCGGCCTGACCACCGGCGTCGGGTGCCGCATCGAAGCATTCTCGGACAGGCCCTGCAAGAAAATCGTTTTCGGCAACCATGTGCAACTGAACGATTACGTACACATTTCGGCGCTTGAGTCGGTCCGCATCGGCGACCATGTACTCATCGCCAGCCATGTCTACATCTCGGACAACAGCCACGGCCGCTATGCCGGGACCAGCCACGACGCACATCCCGACACACCTCCCATCGAACGGCCACACACCGTCGCTCCCGTCAGTATCGGATCGAACACCTGGATCGGCGAAGGAGTGATCGTACTGCCCGGGGTCAGCATCGGCCGCGGATGCGTCATCGGGGCCCACGCCGTGGTCAACCGCGACATCCCCGACCATTCGATCGCAGCCGGATCGCCGGCCAGCGTCATCAAGCGATACAATACCGGAACCGGCCGCTGGGAGCGCGTGCCCGCCGAAAACACCGAACGACCATGATCACCGCCTCTATCGTCACCTATCATCACTCCCGTCGCGAGCTCGACGATGTTATCGGCTGCGCGCTGCAAAGCCCGATCGACAAGATCTACATCATCGACAACTCGGCAAACGACGCGCTGCGACCACTTGAAAGCCTATCCGACCGCATCCGTTACATCCACAACGCCAATATCGGCTACGGAGGCGCTCACAACATCGCCATTCGGGAAGCCATGGAACTCGGCGCGACCTACCATGCGGTCATCAACCCCGACATACATTTCGGGCCGGAGGTGATCGCCGCACTGGCCTGTTACATGGACCATCATCCCGATGCAGGGCAGATCATGCCCAAAGTGTACTACCCCGACGGGAGGCTACAATACCTGTGCAAGATGGTCCCTACACCGATAGACCTGATCTTCAAGCGCTTTATCCCCGAGCAGATGACCCGTAAACAGCTTGACCGCTTCCAGCTCAGGTTCACCGGCTACCGGCAGGTGATGAACGTTCCCTACCTGTCGGGGTGCTTCATGTTCTTCCGGGTATCGGCGTTGCTCGAGATCGGCCTGTTCGACGAACGCTTTTTCATGTATCCCGAGGACATCGACATTACGCGCCGTATGCATGAGCGCTACAAAACGCTCTTCTATCCCGAGGTGTCGATCATCCACGCCCACGCCGCCGCCTCGAAAACCAGCAAACGAATGCTCAAAATACACATCGTCAATATGGTGCGCTACTTCAACAAATGGGGATGGTTTTTCGATGCCCGGCGGCGCCAGATCAACCGAAAACTGCTCAAAGAGCTGCACTACAAGCAATAACATGCGCCCGCAGGCGGACTCTCCCGCGGTCCGGCCATGCTACACGGCACAAAATCAGACAAGCATCCTCCCGATGAATCGGGAGGATGCTTGTCATTATGGAGACGGCCTGCCGGACGCTTGCAGAGCGCCGACAACCATAAGAAGCCGCTATATGATGACGTGGCACCAGCCGTCGGACCCGACTTTGCAACAGCGGACCGCCCCCCCGCGGCACCCCGACTGCCCGCCCTCCATCCGGGACACTCCCGCGACGGAGCCCGGACATGGAACGGCGGTTACCGGTCAGATCACACCAGAACCGGTCATGCGACGACCGGCCGGACAAACGGACCGATCGGCGCACGCCCTACAGACACGCGCCGAACGGAAACCCAATGCCCGGCCCCTAACCCGACGATCACAACGCTTCCACGACCCGGACCAGCGCACCGGCCAGTGCCTCCAGCTCCTCGTCAGTAATGATATACGGAGGCATAATATAGACCAGACGTCCGAACGGGCGCACCCAGATACCCTCGGCCACGAACCGGCGCTGGATATCCGCCATATCGACCGGCTCGCGCATCTCGATGACACCGATCGCACCGAGTACGCGCACATCGGCCACGCCCGGCAACCCGGCAGCCGGAGCGAGCAGGCGCCGGAGCGCCGCCTCGATCTGCCCGATACGGGGCAGAAGCGAATCGGCGCATAACAGGTCGAGTGAAGCGCAGGCCACAGCACAGGCCAGCGGATTGCCCATGAACGTCGGCCCGTGCATGAAGGCACCCGGTTCGCCGTGCGAGATGCCGTGCGCCACACGCCCGGTCGCCAGCACGGCGGCAAAGCTCATATAGCCGCCCGTGATCGCCTTCCCGACGCACATGATGTCGGGCACCACGCCGGCCCACTCCGAGGCGAACATCCGGCCCGTGCGCCCGAACCCTGTGGCGATCTCATCGGCGATCAGCAGCACATCGTACCGGTCGCAGTATTCGCGCAACCGGCGCAGGTACTCCGGATGGTAGAACCACATCCCGCCCGCGCCCTGCACGACAGGCTCGACGATCACGGCGGCAAGCTCGCCGTGTCGCTCCTCGATCAGCCTGGCCATCGGCTCGAAATCCGCGTCGCGCCACGCTTCGCCGACCCGCACCGAAGGCCGCTCCACGAAATACTGGACCGGCAGCCGCCCCGAGAAGATCGAGTGCATACCCGTCACCGGATCGCAGACCGACATAGCGTGCCACGTGTCGCCGTGGTAACCGCTGCGGATCGTCGCCAGGCGATTCCTGGCCGGCCGGCCGGTCGTATACATATATTGCAAGGCCATCTTGACGGCCACCTCCACGGCCACCGAACCCGAATCGCAGTAAAAAACCTTCTCCAACCCCTCCGGCGCCATCGCCACCAGCCTATGCGCCAGCTCGACGGCCGGGCGATGCGTCAGGCCGCCGAACATGACGTGCGACATCCGGTCGAGCTGCTCCTTGGCCGCCCGGTTCAGCACCGGATGATTATACCCGTGCACGGCGCACCACCATGACGACATCCCATCAATCAGCCTGCGGCCGTCCTCGAGCTCGATATATGCCCCGTGGGCCGATGCGACCGGATAAACGGGCAGCGGGTTCTCCATCGATGTGTACGGATGCCACAAATGGGCTCTATCATAATCCAGAATGTCAACGATATTTTCCTCTTTCATCCTCTAAATATTTAATACGGCCCGAACACAGACCGGGGCGGTGTGATTTTTGCAGTATTATTCCGATCGATCTTCCTGATGACCGCCCCGACAAAGTTATAATTTCACGGCTAAATCCGCCACTTTCCCCGAAAATACAGATATTGCAATGGATAATTATAATTATACAGAAAGTAGCAATATTGAGTTGCAATAATATTTTATCCGGACAAATGCCACCCACGGAACATATTCGTCATCTGTCGTATTTCCAGAAGCATAACATCATTCCGGGACACTCGCATCAAAAAAGCTCAATTTCCTATTGCATGAGCAAATTTTATTTCGTAGCTTTGAAAAGATTTCATACAATAAACTATACCATATTTGTATTTGCCTTAAATTATCCAACATCTAACATCACTACCATGGCCAGCAGAACTTCATCCTCTCAGCAGCAGCCGATGATCGTCAAGTACGTTCAGCCGTACCGCAACGGCATCCAGGCTCACAATCTGACCCGTCATGGGATCGGATACCTACTCCGCGGAAAGAAATACATCTATTACGGAGACGTGCGTCACGAGATCAACAGGGGCGATGTCTTTTACCTGAACACGGGACCCCACTACATGGAAGACATCCCCGAGAACGGCAAGCCTTTCGAACAGATCGTTTTCTACTATACGCCCGAACAACTGGCACGCATCCTCTCGAACCTGAGCATCAGCTACCAGCTCAACATCACAAACGATCACAGTTGCGCCAACTGCTACCAGCAGACCCACGTGATCTATCCGGCCTGGAACACGCTCAAGAATTTCTTCAGCACGATCAACCAATACATCCGCGACGACCTGTTCAGCCAGGACGAAACGGCCGAGAACATCAAGATGACCGAGCTGATCTACCTGCTCATCAAGCAGCCCGAGTGCTGCCTGAAAAGCAAGATACTCGACAACGTCGACCTGAACAAAGAGAACTTCGAGCAGATCATCAACGCGCACATCTTCGACTCGATCTCGATCGAAGAGCTGGCCGCCAAGTGCAACAGGAGCCTCACCTCGTTCAAGAAAGAGTTCAAAAGACACTTCTACGAGCCTCCCCACAAGTGGTTCATCAAGCAACGGCTCATGCACTCGCGCCTGCTGCTGATCTCGACCAACAAATCGATCTCGGAGATCGGCAACGAGTGCAACTTCCCCAACACATCGCACTTCATCAAGCTGTTCAAGAAGGAGTACCACCTGACGCCGGCCAACTACCGCAGCCGCCACAACAATCCCGCCGCTGCCGAAACGAGACGCAGCCAGACGAAGGCCACGGTCCGTACCGAATAGCCACCGGCCGATCCGCACACCGACGCGCAGCATGCCCCGTGCCCGGCACGCCGGTCGCGGCCCAAAGCCACCAGGAAAGCATATCCGACACAACAGGCGCCCATAGTGGCCATGCACGCTCCATCCACGACAACAGGCGCACCTTGTAGGGTGCGCCTGTTGTCTTCCTTGTCTTGAGAACCGGACTATTTTTTCAGCAGATCGGGATACTTCTGCCCGATGCGGTACATCATTTCCATCAGCATCACCCCGCTCAGCTGCGACGACAATCCGATATCGTCGGGCAGCGCCGACTGCGTCCACCGTCCGCAAAAATAGAAATCGGCACTGTTCTTTCTCAGCTCCAGGGCATTCTTTTCCAGGAATGAGACGTACTTCTGCCGCACCCCGGCATCGAGACGGGGCAAAAGGATGAGATTGGCCATATAGCGCACGCAGATCCCCGCGAACATGCCTCCGTCCGTATCCGTTCCGCCCGGCAGGTTGCCGCCCGGCGAATAGGTGGTTCCCACGACCCAGTTTGCCGTCTTGACCGCATCATCCAGGTAGGTTTGCTCGCCGGTGATCCGGAACATCTCCACCGCAGCCCCGATCCAAGTACCCTGGTTATAGGTAAAGACCCAACCCGGATCACGGTTGTCGGCAGCATCCCACACCTTGCCGGTCGCCGCATCGACCACATGCCCCTTCGACCAGGCATACAGTTTCCGGGCCCATGCCAGGGCATCACGGTCGTCGAACATCTGATAGAGCCGTGCCGCAATGATACAGGCCGGATTGTTGATGCAGGCATTCTTCGCGGCACGCCACTGCTCGCCCTTCTTCCAGACGATGCCTCCGTCGTGATTATCGTCGTTCCATCCCCCTTTGATCTCCTCCCACAACAGCAGGGCCGTCGCCTTGTACTCCGGTACCGAAGTCGCCTCGTACGCCCTCAGGCAGGCCAGCGTCATCCAGGCCATGTCGTCATAGTAGTCGTTGATATAGGACCTCCCGTTATTGGAGGCTATTCCTTCGTACTCCCGCAATATCTTATTGCGGTTGCCCATTGTGTTCTGGCGCAGGAAACGGTCGACCAGCGCATCTAACGACTGCGCATTGATCCAGTAATTGAATGACCCGAGGCCCGCCCTTTTCATCAGGAAACAGCTCCTGCTCTCGGACCACCACTCGTCAAGGCAGGCCTGCCCGGCCGCCGCCGAGCCCTTCCAGTCGTACTGCCCGACTCCCTCGGGCTGTTCGGGAGGAGGCGTCCCGCCACCGCTATCGTCCGTTGTGCCGCCACCATCGTCTTTCCCGCACCCGGCCAGCAGCATGCTCCCGCACAGCAACAGCCCGGCCATTTTCATTGCCTGTTTTCTCATTTTATCATGATTTAATAACCTGAAATATATCACAAAGTCGATATTGTTCAAATATAAGTATACTGCACTATAAAAACAAATCCGACGCCCCGCCCGCCCGATCAATCGTTCCAATAGCGATTCCGCGCGTATGCGACACACGACACTGATTGACAATACGCTACAACCGAAAATGCACGGACGCTCCGGAACACCGCAACGGACACCCGGACCCGTCCTCCAGGCGCATATGCGCCCGATAACCCCGGTTTTCAACGCAAACGGACAGGCAAAACAGCAGAAAGGATAAAATTTCACCCCTTTCGGCTGTTATTTCCGAAATTATATTACCTTTGCCTACGATACGTTTGAAAAGTGATCCTGATTATATACCGGAAGCCTGCGCGAGCGGGTTTGTTTTAGAAACATTCCGTGCCCGGGCACAGCTATCGGAATCGGTGACTATCAGACCTCTATTGACCAAAACCTAACCTAACCTTGAATAGGGGAGACCCCAAAGTCCCCCCTATTTTTTTGACCTTGCGGCAAAGCCGTACGCCCTGATCTTCCGGACCGTCTCGCCCATACACTCCCGCTCGACAATGCCGGTCAGTACATCGGCCGCATCGTGCCAGCGGTTGGCCCGGAAACTGCGCCGGTAGGTTACCAGATGGGCATGGAACTCGGGCCAGCGCACCGTCCAATCGAACGGCATCCGCACCATCCGGAGCACCGTCGGGGCGTTCGACAGGATGCGGGCCTCCTTGTTCGCCCCCTGGTGGAACCACTCGACACGCACGGCCGGGCAGGCACGGGACACGGCGCGGGCAAATCCCCGGCCGCCGTTATTGCTCTCCACGTAGGCCTGCCGCGTCCCGTTGCGACCCAGCATTGCCGCAACCGCCCGTTCGGTCACCTCCATCGGCTCACGGGTATAAACAACATCCGTCACATAGACCACACCTCCGACATCGACCTCATAGCAGACCGAACAGAGGTAGTCGTCGCCCGTGTCGGCCGTATCGGTATAGCCGGCCTTCCGGACGGTCGCCGGCGGTAGCGCCGCATAGGTCGCGAACCCCTCTCCGTACAGCAGCCCCCCGGCCGACGAAGGTCGCCCCTGGTAGAGGCTCTCGAACCGCACGGGATCGAGCGCCCGGCATCTGGCGAGCGACTCGGCCGAATGTCGGGCCGGCCACAGCGCCTCGCCCGGGGACCGGGGATCGACCTCGGTCGGACCGGCCTCGCACAGCGCAGGCAGGTCGAGCAGCCACCATCCCGGCCACGCCTCATCGGTAAGCCCGGCAAGCGAACGAACCGGCCTCACCTGTTCTCGGGCCATGATACGCCCCACAAGGTCTTCCTCGTGCCACCGCGTGAAGACAATCAGCTCGCGGCTCGCATCGTGCAGCCGCGTACGGACGACCGACGTATACCACTCCCATACCCGCTCGCGCATCAGCGGCGAATCGGCCTCCATCGCATCCTTATAGAGATCGTCCATCACGACCACATCCACCCGATTGCCCGTGAGCGACCCGCCGCGGCCGACCGCCAGCAACGACCCGCTATGCCCCACCACCTCGCACTCGGTCGCCGTCCGCACATATCCGCCGGTCACGTCGCCCGGCTGCTTGAGGGCCGTCGCAGGGAAAGAGGCGGCATAGGCGGGAGTGTCGATCAGCCGTTGCACCTGGCGGCAGAACCGGGCGGCCAACGATCCGCTGTACGAGGCCACGACCACCCGGCAATCGGGATCGAGCCCCAGCAGATAGGCGGGGAGCAGAAGCGAAGCACCGGTCGACTTACCGTGCTGGGGCGGCATCGTCACGATCAGCCGCCGGATCGCCCCCCGCGCAAAGGCATCGAGCACGCGAAAATAGGTCCGGTGGAACGGAGCCTGCTCCAATCCCGGACAGGCATACCGGGCAAAACAGCAGAGGTCGCGCCGCATCGCCTCGACCAGCACGCGGCGCCTGCTGACGCTCACGGCCGGGCGGCGCGGCGGGCGCTGTCCCGCCGCCCCTCCGGCACTGCGCGGCCTGCGGGCAGGTACCCGCCCCGGATCTTGTCTTCCCATATCTTCAAAGCACTTGCTCTTCATGTCTTTCACGCTCCGCATCCACAAACTCCCGACCGACACGGCCAGCCCGCCAACCTACTCATCCGCCCCGGCAAAGCCCTCGCGCCGGGCACCGGACTCTCCCTCCTCCGCAGGCTTTTCGAGCAAAGCCACAAGCTCGCGAAGAGCCGCGTCGGAAAGCCGCGCCAGGTCGAGGCTCTCGCCGGCATCGCCGCCCCGGCCGCCGTCTTCCGTCTTCGTGCCCGGAGCGGGATCAGCGGCTCTGGACCGGAGCGGCTTCGCCTGCCAATGGGCCGGATCGGTATTGGTCAGCACGAAGACAATGGCCGCCAGATCGGGGGGCACCTCCTTACGGGTGACCACCTCACCCTTGATGCGCTGCCCGCCCGCCTCGTCCAACTCGTATGTGCTCTTCCGCTCCTCGGTCATATATCCCGTAACCCGTCGCACCAGGCCGCGCAACGCCTCCTGCCTCGTTGCCTCACGCACCCCGGCCGCCTCGCGCTCTCCCCGGACCGCCCGTTCGGCGGCGATCTCCCGCCTCCATCGATAGCCGGTACGCTCCGTCACTCCCACACGGGCCGCAGCCGCAGGCACCGGCCATCCCTCGCCGAGCAGCTTGGCAAAGCCGGCCCGGCATGTTTCCTCTTTCCGCTTCATGTCGCTATATCCTCTGAGGAGCGGGCAGGACTCGAACCTGCGCTACACCATAGACTCCGGCAGATGTCGGCAGTGCATGCCCGCCGTGGCAGGCGGTCCCGCGGAGCGTCCCCCGGGCAGGCCGGATCGGGACCCGCTGCACAACAGGATCGCCTGCCCCGACGGGCGTCCCCGCCAAGGAAGGCAATGGGGGACAGACGATCCAGATATTCTGCCGGAGCACCTCCGCTCCAGACCAACTCACTGTAGCAGGTACGACTGCAACTCGTGCCAACTGAAATCGTCCGGGCGACGACCCTGCGGTCCGTAGCTGGCATACTCCCACCACACCGGAACGATCTCCCGTATCCGCTCGAAACTCCCGGTCGGCTCTCCGACCCGCTCGCGATATACGATCAACGTACAGGTCAGCACGCCTGCACCGTCCTCCTCATCGACCCGGACCGAACCATTGAAATACTCCCTGCCGTCGATCGCCTCACGCAACTTATCCGCTACGGTGCGGTACAGCCTGTCTTCACGTTCTTCCATATCCTTGATGACTTTTGCTCCGACAAATGTATAAGAGGGGCGAGCAGCCCGGGTTATACAATTTCTGAACTTTTTATTTCCCGAATTCAAAATTATCACTACCTTAGCGCTGTGTCCGGCTCCATTCGCTGAACCCGACAGCAAAGATATATTCAATTTTTGAACTATTGTAGAGCTATAAGAACTTATTATACCACAAACAGCCCCATCAGCCATGAACAATCGCTTACGACTGATCCGCAAGGAGTTGAATTTAACCCAGGAAATGCTGGCCCACAAACTGGGCATCGGAAAGAGCGCCCTTTCGATGATCGAGACGGGCAAGGCCGCCCTATCTGAGCGCAACAAGAACATACTTATCCAAGAATTGAATGTCAACCCCGACTGGATCGAGCGCGGCGAAGGCGATATGTTCACCTGCCGGCCCGATTACACGCCCTTTGTCCGTACGAGCGACCGCACGCTCCCGGTCCAGAGCGTGCCGCTCTACAACATCGAAGGGACGGCCGGCATCGTCCCGCTCTTCCTCGACAAGAAAGCGATCACGCCGGTCGACTACATCCACATCCCCAACCTGCCCAAATGCGACGGGGCGATCTACGTGGTGGGCGACAGCATGTATCCGCTGCTCAAGAGCGGAGATATCATCCTCTACAAACAGCTGAACAACATCGAGGACATCTTCTGGGGCGACATGTACCTGCTCTCGATCGACATCGACGGCGAGGAGTACGTGACGGTCAAGTACATCCAGAAGGCCGACCGCCCCGGCTACGTCCGGCTCGTGAGCCAGAACCCGCACCACGCCGACAAGGATGTCGAGATCGGCAAGATCCGCGCGCTGGCCTTCATCAAAGCGAGCATCCGCATGAATTCGATCCGCTGATCGGCTCCGATTTCCCGACATTACGACCAAACCCGGCATGAGCGCTTGCCGGGTTTGTCTATTTTTCTTACCTTTAGATCAAATTCGAACCTAAACACACCCGACTGTCATGGACGTCAAGATCGCCCCGGACTGGAAAGCCATTCTGCAACCCGAATTCAACCAGCCCTACTTCGCCGAGCTCACGCAGTTCGTACGCAACGAATACGCCACGCACCGCGTCTACCCGCGCGGCAGCAATATCTTCCATGCTTTCGATATGTGCCCGTTCGACAAGCTCCGCGTCGTCATCATCGGCCAGGACCCTTATCACGGCGAGGGACAGGCCCACGGACTCTGCTTCTCGGTGGGCGACGGCGTGCCGTTCCCGCCCTCGCTCCAGAATATCTTCAAGGAGGTATCCGACGACATCGGAATCCCCACGCCGCGCAGCGGTAACCTCGACCGCTGGGCCGAGCAGGGCGTACTGCTGCTCAACGCCGTGCTCACGGTCCGCGCCCACGAACCGACCTCGCATGCCGGCAAAGGCTGGGAACGCTTTACCGATGCCGTGGTGCGCGAGATCGCCTGGCGCAAGGAAGGGGTCGTCTATATGCTCTGGGGCTCCTATGCCCAGAAAAAGGCGGCGATGGTCGACGGCACGAAAAACTGCATCCTGCGCACCGTCCATCCCTCGCCCCTCTCGGTCTACCGCGGGTTCTTCGGCTGCCGCCACTTCTCGAAAGCCAACGACTACCTCCGGAGCATCGGCAAGGAGCCGATCGTCTGGTAGCTCCTCGCCTCAACGACAGGATTTCATGCCGAGTCGCGGAGCAACGGTACATCCGCACAGACCGCGACGCACGACGGGCGCAATGCGAGATATAATTCCCTCGATTTATTGCAAAAAGGGAATCAACAGCAGGATTTTCCGTATATTCAGGCGAAACACCACTCGCATATAACCCATAAACCCTCCCCCCCATGAAAAGATTTGTTTTTTGCCTGCTCGGCACGCTTTGCGTCGCCGCCGCATCCGCCCGGCCCGTCCGTATCTCCGGCCATATCGCCGGCCTCGGCTCCGACACGCTTCTTGTCATGCACACCCCGCTCGGCGGCCCCGGCCTCCCGCCCGACATGCTCCTGACCGCCGGCGACACCTTCACTTACACCATCTCCGCCGACGAACCCGGCAGCCTGTTCATAACCCAGCCCCGGTACCTCCGCACACACGCCTCCGCATCACCTTACGACGCGCTGAAAAACCTGTATCTCATCTTCCGCCCGGGCGACCGTATCCACATCGAAGGCAGCATCGACTCCGTCATGCGGACCACATTGACCGGCTCACCGTTCATCGAGAGCCTCTCCGCCTTCATGAACCGCCGGCTCGCAGTCACCCTACGCCTTTTCGAACTCCAGCAACACGGACTCGGCGACGCCCCCGACGCCGACCAGCAGACACTCGACGATTCGCTCCGGACAATTTACTCCGTCTATGAGGCCGAAGAGACCGACTACGTGCGCACGCATCCCGACGACCCGGTCAGCGTGCTGATCACCGCAAACAGCCCAGACAGCACAATATTCGGCACACGCTACGCCCTGCTCGGCGACAGCGCCCGCAGCTCTTTCCTGGCACCGATGGCCGAAAGCGCCCGCATGCGATATGACCGTAACGCTGCCCTGCAACAAGCCGCCCGGCTTATCGTCCCCGGTCAACCGGCCCCCGACTTCGCCCTGCGCGACTCTTCCGGTACCATGCACTCGCTCTCCGCATTCCGCGGCCGGTACGTCGTGCTTAACTTCTGGGGCAGTTGGTGCGGCGAATGCATCGCCGACCTGCCCGCCCTGACGGCCTGCCACGCCAAATACCGTGACCGTTGCACATTCATCAACATCGCCTGTTATAGCGGTGCCCGCGAGAGGAAAGCCGCGCTCGCCGCACACGACTTCCCCGGGCTCAACCTGATCGACACACCGGCTACCCTCGCCGATGATGCGGCGATCCGCTACGGCGCACAGCATTTCCCCGTCAAGCTGCTGATCGACCCCGAGGGCACGATCGTCCGGCGTCTCTCCGGCCCGTCGCACGAATTTTACAAGATGCTCGACAGCACTCTGGGAGTAGGACACCGATAGGCCCGACGCTCCCGCGCAACACCTCGGTCGAAAACCTCTCCCACAACGCCCGGGCAACCGGCCGCACCGACCGCACCTGCCACAAACAATTTCCCCGGGCGCGGCCCGCGCCATCACAGCACAGCTACAACGGAATGCCCGGGGATAAATAAAACGGGGGCAGCCTTGCGGCTGCCCCCGTACCTATCCGGGGAAGTATGCCCTTTACAAGGCATTACCGGCATAGAGGTCGTACACCTCGACGATACCGGCCAACTCGCCGTTGTCACCGACCACCGGCAACGAGTGTATCTTGTACTGCTGCATGAGCGCCTCGGCCTCGGTGATCCGCGCCCGGTGCGAGATCATCTTGGGCGTACGCGTCATCACGTCGCTCACCGGCATATCGAAGAAAGCATTGCCGTACTTCTGCATCGTGCGCCGCATATCGCCGTCGGTGAACAACCCGCAGATCCGGCCCTCCTCCTCGACGATCGCGATCCCGAGCCGCGCCTTGCTGATCGCGATGATCACATCGCCGAGCTTCATGGTCGGCGGTACGACCGGCAGGTTGTCCCTCCGCATCACGTCTCCCACGCGCACGAGCAGCTTGCGCCCCAGGCTACCGCCCGGATGGAAGCGCGCGAAGTCCTCCGCCTTGAAGTGGCGCTCGTTCATCAGCGCCAGCGCCAGCGCATCGCCCATTACGAGCGAGGCGGTCGTCGACGAGGTGGGCGCCAGACTCAGCGGACAGGCCTCGCTGTCCACGGCGATATTAAGGTGATATGCCGCATGGCGGGCCAGTGTCGACTCGGGATTGCCCGTCATCGCAATGATCCGGTTGCCGTTGTCTTCGAAGAATGGAATTAATTTCAGGATCTCGTCGGTATTGCCCGAGTTCGAGATCGCCAGGATCACATCGTCGCCCGACACCATCCCCAGGTCGCCGTGAAACGCTTCGCCCGGGTGCAGGAAGAACGACGGAGTCCCCGTACTGGCCAGCGTCGCCGCGATCTTCTTACCGATCTGGCCCGACTTGCCCATGCCGGTCACCACAACCCGGCCCTTGCAGGCAAGCACATGGCGGACGGCCTTTTCGAAATCGTCTGTCAGCAGCGTCTCCAGGTGTGCGATCGCTGCCGCCTCGGCCCGGATCGTATGCAGGGCGTTTTCCCGTATCGTACTCATATCAAATTCGATTACCATTGCCGGGCTGCACGGACGGCCGTGTGGCTCCCGCATTGCCCGGGCAGGATGCAACTACTCAATTTACAACAAACTCCCGATCACGCGTTCCAGGTCCTTCAGGTACAGCATATTCGGACCGTCGCTGCACGCCTTGTCCGGATCGGGATGCACCTCGAAGAAGTATCCGTTCGCACCGAATGCCTTGGCCGCCAGCGCCATTGCAGGCACGAACTCGCGGTTGCCGCCCGTCGCCCCCCCGGCTGCTCCGGGCCGCTGCACCGAGTGCGTACAGTCCATCACCACGCGGTCGGTCCAGCGCCCCAGGTCGGAAACATTGCGGAAATCGACCACCAGGTTGTTATACCCGTACATATTGCCCCGTTCGGTCAGCCAGACCCGCTCGCCCCCGGCCTCACGCACCTTCTCGGCCGGATAGCGCATATCCTCGCCCGAGAGGAACTGGGCCTTCTTCACATTGACGACCTTGCCCGTCCGCGCGGCAGCCACCAGCAGGTCGGTCTGCCGGCACAGGAAGGCCGGTATCTGGATCACATCCACCACACGGCCGACCGCCTCAGCCTGCCATGCCTCGTGAATATCCGTGGTAAGCGGAAGGCCGTACTTCGCCCCCGCATCGGCCAGCATGGCCAGCCCCTTCTCGATCCCGGGGCCCCGGAACGCTTTCACCGAGGTCCGGTTGGCCTTGTCGTACGACGCCTTAAAGATCACCTGCACGCCAAGCTCCCGTCTGATGCGCGCGAGCTCGGCCGCCACCTCGTCCAGCAACCCCGCGCTCTCGATCACGCACGGCCCGGCGATAAACACCGGCTTCGTTCTGTCTTCCTGAAACATACTCCACTATTTTTCCGTTATTTCCACCCTCACGCTCCCGTCCCGCCACCTGACCTGTCACACATGCCGTGCCGGACCCTGCATTCCCGGTCCTATTTATCTCCGGGGCCTCCTCCCGGCTTTCGCCACAGGCGGCCCTACCTGAGCTTCGTGTGCTTGGGCACCTCATTGACCAGGTACTGCCCGTACTGATTGCGGATCATCGGCTGTGCCAGCTTCTCGAGCTGTTCGCGCGAGATCCAGCCCGAACGATAGGCGATCTCCTCGAGACAAGCCACCTTGAGGCTGGTCCGTTTCTCGATCACCTCGATAAAGGTCGAGGCCTCGCTGAGCGAATCATGCGTCCCGGTATCGAGCCATGCAAAGCCGCCCGACAGGACATTCATCTGCAAAGCCCCCTCGCGCATGAACTGTTCGTTGACCGTCGTGATCTCGAGCTCGCCGCGCGCCGAAGGCTTGATCCCCTTGGCCACGTCGACCACCCGGTTCGGGTAAAAATAAAGGCCCACCACGGCATAGTTCGACTTAGGCACCCGAGGCTTCTCCTCAATACTGAGCACAGCCCCCGCCTCATCGATCTCCGCCACGCCATATCGCTCAGGGTCGGAGACCCAATACCCGAACACCACGGCCTTGCCATCCTGCTCGACCGCCTCGACCGTCTGGTTGAGCATCCGGGTGAATCCCTGCCCGTAAAAGATATTATCGCCCAGCACCAGGCAAACGCTGTCATCGCCGATAAATCGCTCCCCGATCAGGAAGGCCTGAGCCAGTCCGTCGGGCGAAGGCTGCTCGGCATACTCGAAACGCACACCGAGCTCGGCCCCGTCGCCCAGCAGCCTGCGGAACATCGGCAGGTCATCCGGGGTCGAAATGATCAGAATCTCACGTATCCCGGCCAGCATCAGCACCGAGACCGGATAATAGATCATCGGCTTGTCATAAATCGGGAGCAACTGCTTGGAGACCCCCCGGGTAATCGGGTAAAGCCGCGACCCGGTCCCCCCTGCTAATACGATACCTTTCATTCTTACGGTTGTTTATATGATCGGGCTCCCGCAGCTCCACATCACAGAGACGCTTCATACCTCTGTCACGGCCCGTTCTTTGCCCTGATCGACAAAGATATAAATTTTCCCGGACAACGCCGCCATGGACCGAAACCCGGCTGCATGCCGCCGCCCTTGCAGGGCCAAGAACCTATCCGGACCGTACGCAGGATCGGCAAGGTCTCGGATCGCAACAAAATCCCACAGCCCGTACGCTATACATTAATAAAACATACGCCCTCATTAAAAAACAATGCAAAATATCCTAAAAAATCAGAACCCGGGCACGCCACAATACTATTTTCTACTCCCAAGCCCCAAGAAAAACATAATTTCAGGCCTTACTGACCGATCGATCAACAACAGGGGACCTAAGCCCTCGATCGCGGGCTCCATCCGGACAAACACCCAACAGGCCAAACGTACCATCCCGCCGAATACTGGCAAAAAAGACGATATTGCGGGTTTCGTCGACACAAAACGGTCGTTTGCCGATTTTATTTGAAATGTCCGCAAATTCGGTTTATTATTGTGTATGCCACTCAGGAAATCCGTACTTCTGACACCTAATACATAATTATATTATCTATGAAAAAGTTCCTGACAGCCAACGGACTGCGTTCGATTTTGCTGGCCGCAGCCATCGTCTGGGGAAGCAATGTCTGCGCCCAGACGCACGATGATCCCGGACCTGCCCCACAGGCAGCCCCCCAACGCCCTTCCGCCGACGTTATGGCCAGGGAGATGACCGACCGGATGGGTAAACAACTCGGCCTGAACGCCAAACAATCCAAAAAGGTCTACAAACTCAACCTGAAATACTGGAACGAGCGGCTCGGCATAACCGGCACCTCGAACACAGCGCCTCCCATGCGGCCCGAAGGTATGGGCCCCATGGGACGCCCGGGCGGCATGGGCGGTCCCGGCAGCATGCGGGAAGCCGGGCCCGGCATGCAACAACCCAGGTTCGATCGGCCCCGACCCGACGGCGATACGGCTGCCGTACGGCGCCGGCCCCGGCTTATGAACGCCATGCCCGAAGTGTCGGACGAAGCCCTGGCCAAACGCGCTGCCAAATTCAGGAAGGTCCTCACGCCCGAGCAGTACGGCAAGTGGACCGCCATGGAGAAGGCACGCCGCAACGCCGACTTCCGCCGGCAGGGCATGCCCGACCGGCCGGAGCGTAAGCCTGACGCCCCGAAGGCCCGATAAGCCCGGGAGACACAAAATAGCGGGTCGCGACCGAATCGCGACCCGCTTTCATTGATAACCTATCCGCACCGCGGCATACCGCCCACAGACGAATCGCATCCCACCCATTCCTCCGGCTCCATTCCGAATAGCGGTCCGGGAGCGGAACACGGCGAGCAGCATACCGGTATGACAGGGCGCTCCGGTCCTCTTATTTCGCGGCCTGCAAGATCTGCCGCGCAACGTCGCCGGTGACGTTCCGCCCCTCGCCATAAGCAACGCCGGCCTTATTGAACCGCTCGGCGATCACCTCGATCGTCTCGTCGCCGATTCCGGCCTCCGCGAGGCGTGTCTTCTGGCCCAGCGAGCGGAAAAAAGCCTCGGTGCGGGCGATCGCCTCGTCGATCCGGGCATCCTCGCCCCCTTCGGTAATGTGCCACACCCGCTCGGCATACTGCAACAGCTTGCCGCGCTTCTGATCCCTGAGCACACGGAGCGTGGCCGGGAAGACGATCGCCAGCGATGCGCCGTGCGCAATGCCGTGCAGCGCCGTCAGCTCATGGCCGATCATGTGCGTCGACCAGTCCTCGGTAACGCCCATGCGGATCATATCGTTGAGCGCCATCGCCGCCACCAGCATGAAATCGGCCATCACGTCGTAATCGTGCGGATTCGCACGGATCTTCGGAGCCAGCTCGACGAGCTCCATCAGCATCCCCTCGGCCCAGCGGTCCATCAGGCGCGACTGCCCGGGCACGGTCATATACTGCTCGAGAATATGGGCATAGACATCCGTCACTCCGTTGGCGATCTGCTCGGGCGGCAGCGTATAGGTCACCTCCGGATCAAGGATCGAAAACTCGGGATAACGGCTGTAGAACGGATACTTCTCACGGGTCTCACGCCGCGAGATCACCGCCCCATTGTTCATCTCCGAGCCGGTCGCAGGCAACGTCATCACCGACGCATAGGGGATCGCAGCACGGGCCTGCCCGCTCAGCACGATCTCCCACGGATCGATCCCGGGCATGGCCAGCGCCGAGGCGATCAGCTTCGTCCCGTCGAGAACAGAGCCTCCGCCGACGGCCAGCAGGAAGTCAACGCCATACTCCCGCCCGAGCGCCACGGCCTCGCGCACCGTCTCGACCGACGGGTTGGGCTCGATACCCCAGAACTCGACATAATCGCGCCCTTCGAGCGCCTGCGCCACCTGGTCGTACACGCCGTTGCGCCGGACGCTGCCGCCCCCGAACGTGACCATGATCTTCGCCCCGGCCGGCACCAGCCCGGCCAGCTTCGCGATCTGCCCCTTGCCGAACACGAGCCGGGTCGGGTTGTGATATTCAAAGTTTTTCATCGTTTACGATATTTTAGTCCGTGATCTACTCACTGGGCGCCCACCCAGAGGGCAAGCCCCCGGCCTAACGAATAAAATTGGTCCGCAGGCGCGGCTCGGTCCCCGGCCGGCGCACTTCGGCCGCACGGCCCGCCTCGATCGAGCGCAGCAGCCACGCCATGTTCTCACCGAGGATACGCATCGTTTGCAGCCCCTCCTCGTCACGCCGCACCTCCTCGGGCGTCGTCCCGTGCACCGCATTCCAATACTGCGACGAAACGACCGGCATCTGGCTGATCGTAAAATACTTGGTCAGCTGGTCGAGCGCTGCCGAAGCCCCGCCCCGCCGGCAGCTGACCACCGCAGCGGCAGGCTTGAGCCGGAAAAGCCCGCCCCGCCCATAGAACGCCCGGTCCATGAACGAGGTAATCGCCCCCGTGGCCGCCGCAAAATGCACGGGCGAGCCGAACACGAACGCATCGAAACCCTCGACCTTATCGAGGAACCGGTTGACCACATCGTCGATCACGCAGCGCCCGGTCTGCAGACACGCGTTACACCCGAGGCACCCCGATATCGCCTTGTTGCCGAGCCACATGATCTCAGTCTCGACCTCATTCCGCTCCAGCGCCGCCGCCACTTCGACCAGCGCCGTATACGTGCAGCCCTCGCGGTGGGGGCTGCCGTTCACCAGCAATACTTTCATATGTGTCATACTATAAATTGGGTCTCAAACTGTTTGGTACGCCTTCCCGTACAGCCCGACCGCACGCACGCTCGCCACGGCACCGCCCGTACGGCTGCGCGCAGACGCACAGCCCGGCGACACCCCGCCATGCAGCAACGACAATGCCACGAGCTCCAGCGATCGGCGGGTAGCGCGACAGGGCCGGCGTATAACCTGCCGATCGCCTGCACAGGCTATACAGGCCGCGGACAGCGGTCATGCGCCGTCTCCCTTCCACGGCCACCGGGCCGCCCGTCCGTGCAGCAGGCTCGCCTACTGCACGATCATAGCCTTCTTCAGCTCGGCGACCTTGCCCGGCCCGCACAACATCCCGGCCAGCGTCATCGCGAACTCCATCGCAACGCCGGGCCCCCGGCCCGTTACGATATTGCCGTCGCGCTCGACCAGGGCTCCGGTCACCGCCGCCCCTTCGAGTTCGCTCTCGAATCCCGGGTAACAGGTGGCCCGACGGCCGCTGAGCACGCCGAGGTGGCCGAGCACGAGCGGAGCGGCACAGATCGCGGCCACCGTCTTCCCGGCTGCGACACTCTCCGCAAGCAACTTCCTCAACCCCTTGTGCGCGTCGAGATTGGCCGCCCCGGGCATACCGCCCGGAAGCACCAACGCCGCGGCCTGCCCGAACAGGCACTCACCGAACACCGTATCGCACCGGACACAGATACCGTGGGCGCCCGTCACCCGGCGCTCGGGCTTCACCGACACCATCTCCACCTCAAGCCCCGCACGGCGCAGGACATCCACAACGGTCAGCGCCTCGATCTCCTCGAAACCGTCGGCCAAAAATACAAATACCTTTTCCATAGTCGTCGTTTTGGTCTTACCGAGTTCTAAGGTATGAAAAAATTCCCGGAAGCCCAACGGCTCCCGCATCCCCCTTACCTCAGCCGGGGAAGCGAGCCAAAGGCCCGGCCGGAACCAATAAAAAAAGCCGTATCGTACGATACGGCCTGCTTACCCGGTGATTCCGGCGCGACTCGAACGCGCGACCCGCAGCTTAGAAGGCTGCTGCTCTATCCAGCTGAGCTACGGAACCGATAAAATTACGGTATGGAAGCGCAGCAAAATTAACGGATTTATTTGGTTTCTCCAAACTGGTACCCAGCAGACTTGCGGACATCCCCGGAGCGCCCTCAAAAAACAGGCAACCCCACCCGCGTGACAGGTACCTGCGCTTGGAATTTTACGACAAAACCTTACGGAAACCACCCTGCCATGAAAATATGATCCGCCGGGCCCGCCGGATATGTTCGGGACTGACCGCCGCATCGAGGTCGCCATTGGTTTCCGCCTTGCGGAAAACACTCTCGGCCCGGCCGTAGCCGCCCTCCATCATGCAGCAAACATCTGTTTTATACTCGGGTTGTTCGGGTGCCTCCGGCCCGTCATCGCCATCCGTCACGCACATCATCGCCCGGTTGACATGCTCACCCCGACGTTCCCGGGAGTGTGGTCCGGTACCGGACCCTGTACGGGACGCGGGACACTGCTGAACAGGATCATCGGGCCGGAACGCGGCGCTCCGCACCCATACCTCCGTAACGTCTACTTGCCGCTACTGCGCTGCGGAGCGGTGATCCGGGTCTATTTCGACCGGCGGCCGGAGTCACCGGAACAGCGACCGCACCCTGCCTGAGCCATAACAGAGAGCCCCCGCCATCAGGCGGGGGCTCGGCACATATTTTTTTACTTATGCAGCGCGGATCACGCCATGCAGCTACTTGTTCGAGCTGTACGTGTACTGGTTATACAGGTCACTCACGCCATAGATCATCGCCATGATGCCGAACAGCACGAACACGGTCGCCGCCGATGCGAACGGATTGACCAGCACGACAATACCGCCGACAAGGACCAGTACGGGCACCACATAGTTCCACGCCGCGACCGCGAAACCCGCCTTGCGCGCCTTCATCAGCGTCGACACCTCGCTGGCAGCTGCCACGATCAGCAGTACGCCGAGCACGAACATCAGCACCGAGACGAAAAACGACGGGAACAGGATCAGGAGCAGTCCGACCAGGCCCGTCACCGCCCCGTCGACCGGGAACGATACGGCGTCGGTCTGCCGCTTCGCACCGTAATAGGAAGCCACGGCCACCGCACCGCCAACCAGCAGTACGACGCCCAGAAAGATCACGATGTAATTGAGGGCGGCTCCGGGCCAGATCACCAGCACCAGCCCCACCACAATGGCCAGAATGCTTCTCCACACATTGCCATTTGTTTGCATTTTCATAATATCTTAAAATTAAAAGGATTAATCTC